>NZ_CP051630.1:0-222500 GCF_012848855.1 Pyruvatibacter mobilis | reverse complement strand
CAGACCGTCGAGTACACCATCGAAAGCGGTGACACGCTCGGCCGCGTTCTGACCGAGCTGGGAGTTGCGTCTGACGACGCCCGCGCCGCCGTCAATGCGCTGGCAAAGCACTTCAAGCCGCGGGACCTCAAGATCGGCCAGACCATGTCGATCGAGCTCGAAACGCTCCCGATCGAAGTCGCAGCCGTTGATGAGCATGACATCACCCCGCCCGCCCCGTCGCTGATCGGCTTCACACTGAAGGCGGACAGCGAACGCTCCCTCAACGTCGCCTATGACGCCGAGGAAACAGCCTTCACGTCGCGGGAAGTCTTCCGTGAACTGACAAAGCGCGTTGTGCGGGCCGAAGGCACCATCGCGGGCAGCCTGTTCGGCGCCGCGGGCCGCCTGGGCGTTCCCAACGCCATCATGGTGGACTTCACCAAGCTTTATTCCTACTCGGTGGATTTCCAGCGCGAGATCCGCAAGGGCGACAGCTTCGAGGTCTATTACTCTGAATACGCTGACGAGGACGGCGAATTCGTGAAGTCCGGCGACATCCTCTACGCCTCCCTCGACACGGGCGGAAAGCCGCTGAGTCTCTGGCGTTTCGAGATTCCGGGCGAAGACACGGTGGACTATTTCGACGCCAACGGCCGCAGCACCAAGAAGTTCCTGATGCGCACGCCCATCGACGGTGCCCGCATCTCCTCGAGCTTCGGCAAGCGCCGTCACCCGATCCTGGGCTACACCAAGATGCACACGGGCACTGACTTTGCTGCCCCGACCGGCACGCCGATTTATGCCGCCGGCAACGGCACCATCGTCAAGGCGGGCTGGAATGGCGGCTACGGCAAATACGTCAAGATCCGCCACGCCAACGGCTATGAGACGGCCTATGCCCACATGCACCGCATCGGCAAGGGGATCACTCCGGGGGCCCGCGTGAAGCAGGGCCAGACCATTGGCTATGTGGGCACCACCGGCCGCTCCACCGGCCCGCACCTGCACTACGAAGTGCACGTGAAGGGCAAGAAGGTGAACCCGATGAAGATCCGCGTCCCGACCGGGCGCAAGCTGGAGGGCAAGGCCCTGACAGCCTTCAAGAAGGCCCGCGACGGCATGAAGGCCGAAATGGCTCAGGTCGAATCCTTGAAGCCGGTGACCACCGCAAGCGCGGTCACCACGGACGACGACGCTTCTGTCGAATAGCGCTTCCCGGCGTTAAACAACCCGGCAGCAAACAACAAAGGGCGGCCCCACCCGGGAGCCGCCCTTTTTCTTGCCTGCTCCCCGGCCGGTTAGTTGAGAAATACCTCGATATGCGGGTTCACCGTTTCCGGCGCCATCAGCGGTGCGAAATGATCCTGCCCCGGCACAATCACCAGCTCCGCATTGGGCAGCGCCGCTGCCATGGCCCGCGTATGAGCTTCGTCAATGGAATCAAACTCACCAGCCATCACCAGAACAGGGGACCCGACATCCGCAAGCTGCGCCATCTCAAGGGTCGGCCGGGTGGCCCACATGTCGATGATCTTGCCCAGCGCCACCGGCCAATGCGCGGGCTCAGGCGCTACGCTGTCATAGAACGACTTCACACTCGCCCAGGTTTCGCTGTCAGGGTCCCTGTCGATTAAAGCCGAGTCGACAGCGCTGTAATGCGCGTTGGAGCCATACATCACGAGGCGTCCCACCCGCTCCGGCACTGTCATGGCCATGATCAGCCCGATATTGCCGCCGTCGCTCCACCCGACAATATCCACCTCTTCAATAGCGAGGTGGTCCAGCAACGCAGTCATGTCCTCGGCCATCAGGTCATAGGTGAGCGCAACACCGTCAACGTCGCCTGATCGCCCATGCGCCCGGCTGTCCGGCGCGATGACCAACCTGTCGTCCGCCAGGAGCGTGATCTGCGCGTGCATGGTCTCAAGGAAGGCCGTCCCGCCATGCAGCACCAGAACCGGGCGGCGGGCGCTCTCCGCATCCCCAAACGTCTCCACGTGGATCGTCGTGCCATTGACGGCCACATTAGCCGCTTGCACACGCCCTCCCAGGGCACTCCACAGGTAGAACCCCGCAATCCCATTGGTGCTGGCATTGAGAAACAAAAACCCGCCTCCCAGCACCACAACAAGCACCACACCTGCAATGAGCGTCTTTTTCATCCGTACCCCCGTAATCAGTCCTGATTGACAAGCTGGCCATAGAAAACGGGCGGCCTCTAGGACCGCCCGTCTGCATTCGCGGGAGCCAATTGCTCCTTCAGTGAGACTGTCAGTGTACGACCGGTGCTTCCGGTTCATCGCCGCCCGGAACACCCGTGGGGAGCCCGGAGCCGAAACCCGACAGGTCACCGGCCACCTCGCGGCCATTGATGATCAGGCCGCCTTCACCGGCTTCCACCTTGACGGTTTCGCCATCCATGACCGCCCCCTCGAGCACCAGTTCCGCCAACGGGTCCTGCAGGGCGCGCTGGATCACGCGCTTGAGTGGGCGTGCGCCATAGGCGGGGTCATACCCCTTGTCGCCCAGCCACACCTTGGCCTCTTCGCTGAGGTCCAGGGTGATCTTGCGCCCGGCAAGCAGGCTCTGCAGGCGGGCAACCTGAATATCCACAATGCCCGACATCTGCGCCCGGCCGAGGCGATGGAACAGGATGATCTCGTCCAGCCGGTTGAGGAACTCGGGGCGGAAATGCATCCGCACCGCGCCCATCACCTGGTCCCGCACGGCATCCGAATCCTCGCCTTCCGCCTGCGCCACCAGGTATTCCGCGCCCATATTGGACGTCATGATGATCAGCGTGTTGCGGAAATCGACCGTGCGTCCCTGCCCGTCCGTCAGGCGTCCGTCATCGAGCACCTGCAGCAGCACGTTGAACACATCCGGATGCGCCTTTTCGATCTCGTCGAACAGCACAACCTGGTAAGGCCGGCGGCGGACGGATTCTGTCAGCGCACCACCTTCCTCATAGCCCACATAGCCGGGAGGCGCCCCGATGAGCCGGGCCACCGAGTGCTTCTCCATGTATTCGGACATGTCGAGGCGGCAGATGGCCGTATCGTCATCAAACAGGAAGCCGGCCAGCGCCTTGGTGAGCTCCGTCTTGCCTACGCCTGTCGGGCCCAGGAACATGAACGAGCCGATGGGCCGGTTGGGATCCTGAAGCCCCGCCCGGGCTCGCCGCACCGCACGGCTGACAGCCGCCACGGCCTCCTTCTGGCCGATCACCCGGTCCGCCAGCGCGTCTTCCATCTGCAGAAGCTTCTCGCGCTCGCCTTCCAGCATCTTGTCAACGGGAATACCCGTCCACCGCGACACAATGCCGGCCACGTCCTGGTCGGTCACTTCTTCGTCCAGCATCGCGGTTGATTCGGTGCTTTCGCTGTCAGCCAGCTTCTTTTCAAGCTCCGGGATAATGCCATAGGCAAGCTCACTGGCGCGTTCCAGATTGCCCGAGCGCTGCACCTTCTCCAGTTCGCTGCGCGCCTGGTCAAGCTCCTCCTTGAGCTTCTGCGAGCCGGCAAGCTTCTCCTTCTCGCCTTCCCAGCGCGCGGTCAGCTCCGCCGACCGCTGCTCCAGATCGGCCAGTTCCTTTTCCAGCGTTTCCAGACGGTCCTGCGATGCCGCGTCCGTTTCCTTCTTCAGCGCCTCGCGCTCGATCTTGAGCTGGATCAGCCGCCGGTCGAGTTCATCAAGTTCCTCGGGCTTGGAATCCACCTGCATGCGCAGGCGGCTGGCCGCCTCGTCCACCAGGTCGATCGCCTTGTCCGGCAGAAACCGCTCGGTGATGTACCGGTCAGACAGCTGGGCGGCGGCGACGATGGCCGAATCGGTGATCCGCACCCCGTGATGAAGTTCGTACTTTTCCTTCAGACCACGGAGAATCGAGATCGTGTCCTCGATCGTCGGCTCCTCAACCATCACCGGCTGGAAGCGGCGGGCAAGCGCTGCGTCCTTCTCCACATGCTTGCGGTACTCATCAAGCGTAGTGGCACCCACGCAGTGAAGTTCACCGCGTGCCAGGGCAGGCTTCAGCAGGTTGGAGGCATCCATCGCGCCATCCGTCTTGCCCGCGCCCACAAGCGTGTGCATCTCGTCAATGAACAGGATGATGCCGCCATTGGCCGCGGTTACCTCGTTGAGCACGCCCTTGAGCCGCTCCTCGAACTCGCCGCGGTATTTCGCGCCCGCAATCAGCGAGCCCATGTCGAGCGCCAGCAGGCTCTTGTCCTTCAGGCTCTCGGGCACATCGCCATTGACGATGCGCAAGGCGAGGCCCTCGGCGATGGCCGTCTTGCCGACGCCGGGCTCACCGATCAGGACCGGATTATTCTTGGTCCGGCGCGACAGCACCTGGATCGTCCGGCGAATTTCCTCGTCCCGGCCGATCACCGGGTCGAGCTTGCCGTCCCGCGCCACCTGCGTGAGGTCGCGGGCATATTTCTTCAGCGCGTCGTACTGATCCTCGGCCCCGGCCGTATCTGCCGTGCGCCCCTTGCGCAGATCCTGAATGGCCGCGTTAAGGCCCGCAGGCGTCACACCTGCTTCCTTCAGCACACGGCCTGATTCCGTCTGCGTCGCCATGACGAGAGCCAACAGCACGCGCTCGGCGGTGACGAAGCTGTCACCCTCCTTCTTGGAAATCTCTTCGGCTGTGTCGAACACCCGCGCCGTTTCAGGCGCCATATAAAGCTGTCCCGCCCCGGCACCTTCCACCGTCGGCAGCTTGTCGAGCGCAAGCTCGACGCCCTGCAGGGCGACATCAGGCCGCCCGCCCGCCTTGCGGATGAGATTGGCTGCAAGCCCCTCCTCGTCGTCGAGGAGGACCTTCAGGACATGTTCGGGTTTGAATTGCTGATGGCCTTCACGAACGGCCAGACCCTGCGCGGACTGCAGAAAGCCCTTCACGCGGTCGGTATAGTTCTCGAGTTTCATCGAGGTCCCTCTTTTTCAGCCCAGAATTGGCACTGTTGCAAACGTCCCTGTTCAGGCAACGTTCCGGAAAATCGAATGGTCTCGGGCCCGCCCGAACCCGGCACGAACCCGTGCTCTCTATGTGGTGTGCCATTTCAGCCACACAAGGCCCGGCGCAGCGGAATTCGGCTCTTTCTCTCCGCTGAACGGGACCCTTGTGCGGTTTGACATTGCACAGGAACAAGGTTGCCATCGGGTTCACCGCCTGCGCCTTGATCCAAAGCAGGCACCCCGGCGGAACACGCGCCGCAGGCAGAAGGAACTTTCATGGCCGAGCCGCATGTAACCGCCCTGTACCGCTATCCCGTAAAAGGCCTGTCGGCGGAAAAACTGGACAGGGTAGCCCTCAAGGCTGGCGGCACCATGCCTTGGGACCGGGCCTTTGCCGTGGAGAACGGCACGGCGGATTTCGACCCGGCGGCACCGAAATACTTCCCGAAGACCAAGTTCCTGATGCTGATGAAGGACGAGCGGCTGGCCACCCTCGACACGCAGTTTGATGATGACAGCGGCGTGCTCACCATCATGCGCGACGGCAAGCAGGTTGCCCGCGGCGACATCACCACGCGCATCGGCCGTCAGCTCATTGAGCATTTCCTGGCCAGCTACATGAAAGACGAGCTTCGCGGCCCGCCCCGCATGGTGACGGTGGCAGGCGACACCGGGCCGGGCTTTTCCTTTTCCGACGTGCCGATGCCCGTCCTGTCCCTGATCAACCTGGATAGCGTGCGTGATCTCGAGCGCGTCACCGGCCAGCCGGTCGACCCCATGCGTTTCCGCGGCAATGTCTATGTGGAAGGTCTGCCCGCCTGGTCAGAACTTGAATGGGAGAACCGGACATTCTCCCTTGGCAGTCTGAAGGTGAAGGGTGTTCTGCGCACCCAGCGCTGTGCCGCCACCAATGTGAACCCGCGCACCGCGGAGCGCGACATGAACCTGCCCCAGGCCCTCAAGCTCGGCTATGGCCACATGGATATGGGTATCTACTGCGAGATCCTCGAGGACGGCGATCTCGCGGCGGGCGACGTACTGACGCCGCCCGCCTGATCGGTATCAGGCCGTTTCAGCCAGATTATCTTCATCGCTGTCGGCCGGGGCCGCCTTTGCCGGGCGGATGACCTCGACCTCGGCGTCGCCATCACCCGATGCTGTCTTGTCACCGTCCTCGCGGTTGCCCGCATTGTCGGCGCCGGCCTCGGTCTTTTCCTTGACGGTATCGCGGCGGCGGCGCGAGCGGCGGCGGTTACCCCCCTCGCCCTTGTCGCCATCAGCCTTGGCATCCGTATCGCCATCGCCGTCCGAATCGGAAGCTGCCCGCTGGGCCTCGCGCTGCTCGCGCTGTTCCTGCGACTGCTGCTGGGCTGCCAGCACCAGCCGGTAGTAATGCTCCGCGTGCTGCAGATAATTTTCCGCCGCCACCCGGTCTCCGCTTGCCGCCGCATCCCGGGCAAGCTGCTGGTACTTTTCACTGATGTGAGACGCGTTGCCGCGAATCTTCACGTCCGGCCCGTTGCTCTCATAGGACCGGTTGGCATTGTTGCCCGGCTTGCGCCCGCGGCCGCGTGATCTCTTGGGGTTGTTTGCCACTGTCACTTCCCGTTGCGTGGTCAAAAAGGGCGCCACACCGCTACTGACGGTGCGGCAGTCAAATACCGGCCAGCCGAAGCGGCCGCTCTGGCAGCGCATCGTTCCGATGCCGCCCTGCCGGAAAATCTTCCCCGGAACATGTCAGCCGCCCCCGGCTGCCCAGCGGACAGGCATCCTGACTTGAAAATGCCTGTAGCGGGTCTCAAAGCGCATCGGACGCTGATGTCAGCGCGCCGCTTCGTATCCCGACCTGATCCGCTGCTTCCCGATTAATGCCCCTGGCTGCTTCCACCTGCCCGTTCCCGTTGCCGGAAAACCGGTTCGCTGTAATCGCATCCCCTGCGCAGCACACAGGTCTTCCGTTACCGATCGGATGCTTTCAGCGGTCTTTGGTGAGCAGGAGAGCGCCTAAAAAGGCCTCGCAGCTGTGCGTAGCGCACATATGCGCGTGTCCCCTTGAGTTCAACCTAGCCTCTCGCCCGGCCCAATCCAAGCCCTTTTTGCCCATCGCTGAAGACACCGTAAACGCCCCGTCAACGGCGTGGCGCACGCGCAACAACCACACGAGGCCGCCCTGCAAGGTCGTAGACAAGCCCCAAGCCGCGACCGGTCACATCCGCCCCGGCCTGCTTGAGAATCGACAAGACATCTTCCCCCTGCCGATAACCGATCTCCAGCGCAATCAACCCGCCCGAATGCACCAGCCCGCCAAGTTGGTTGGCGAGTATCCGGTAAGGCACCAGCCCATCCGCACCACCATCGAGTGCCCGGCGCGGATCATGATGGCGCACATCGGCCGCAAGCCCTGCAAGCTCCCCCCGGGCGATGTAAGGCGGGTTTGACACCAGCACATCAGCACGGCGTGCCGGGACCGCCCCCCAGTCCGACAGCAAGAACCCGGCCCTGCCGGACAACCCGAGGGCGTTCGCATTCAATCGTGCCTGTTTCAGTGCGCCAAAGGACAGGTCGGACCCAAGCCCGCGCGCCCGCGGCAGCTCCTTCAGAAGCGCCAGGAGGATGGCACCTGTTCCCGTTCCCATGTCGCGGATGAAAGGCCGAGACGTCCGTCCCAGCCGGGACAGCACGGCAGCCACGAGGGTCTCTGTATCGGGCCGCGGGTCCAGTGTCTCCGGCCCCAGCACCAGATCCATGCCCCAGAACTCACGCCGCCCCATCCATCGGGAGACCGGCATGCCCCGCCTGCGGGCGGCAATCGCCTCCTCAAACCGCTTGCCGGCATCATCGGGCAGCTCTTCCCCACCGCGCATGACAAGTTGCTCGGCCGTCAGGCCCGTCGCCCATTGCAGCAGGATGCGCGCATCCAGCGCGGCGGTCTCAATGCCGGATTGCCCCAGCAGGCGGCGCGCGGCAAAAAGAGCCTGATCGATGGTCAGGCGATGATCCGGTAAGGGATCATCCCGGTTCACGCCTCTTCCACCTCGTTGAGGGCGGCAAGCTGCGCGGCCTGGTCCTCGGTAATCAGCGCATCAATGACTTCGTCCAGCGCGTCACCGGCGATCACCTGGTCCAGCTTGTACAGCGTGAGATTGATCCGGTGGTCGGTGACACGGCCCTGCGGAAAATTGTAGGTGCGGATGCGCTCCGACCTGTCCCCGGACCCCACCTGCCCCTTGCGCGCCGCTGCGCGCTCCGCTTCAACCTTGGCGCGCTCTGCGTCAAAGATACGGGCACGGAGAATCTTCAGCGCTTTTGCCCGGTTCTTGTGCTGGGACTTCTCGTCCTGCTGCGAAACGACGATACCGGTGGGAATATGGGTGATCCGCACCGCACTGTCGGTGGTATTCACAGACTGGCCGCCGGGGCCCGATGCACGGAACACATCAATACGCAGATCTTTCTCCTCGATCTGCACGTCCACTTCCTCCGCCTCCGGAAGAACAGCAACCGTCGCAGCCGATGTATGGATGCGGCCCGACGTCTCCGTCTCAGGCACGCGCTGCACACGGTGGACGCCGGACTCGAATTTCATGCGGGCGAACACGCCTTCACCGCGCACACCGGCGATGATTTCCTTGTACCCCCCCACATCGCCTTCGGACATGGAGATGATCTCCATCTTCCAGCCATGAACTTCGGCATATCGCTGATACATGCGGAAGAGGTTGCCGGCAAAAAGCGCAGCTTCATCGCCGCCGGTACCGGCCCGGACTTCCAGAATGGCGTTGCGCTCATCCGCCATGTCCTTGGGCAGCAGCAGGATGGAGATCTCGTGCTCGAGTTCAGGCACGCTGTCACGCAAGGCGGCACGCTCTTCCTCCGCCATCTCGCGCATGTCGTCGTCGAGCCCCTTGTCGGCAAGCATCGTGTCGAGATCTGTGAGCTCGGTACGGGCGTCCCTGAGCTTCCGCACGGCAGCCACCACCGGCTGCAGGTCAGAGAACTCCTTCGACAGCGCCACATAGGCGTCCGGGTCGGGGTTCTCGGACATCTTGCGCTCGATCTCGGCCTGGCGGCCTAGAATCTGATCAATCTTTTGCTCGGAGAGCATGGGCGCCAACGCTTGCTTGGGGTGGTGGAGGCATCAGGGGGCCTTCTCGGCCGCCACTGGACCCCCGCTACTGCCCCGAAAGCGACGCCGGATCAAGAGGAAGATCAGCCTTCACTTCGCCCGGCTTGCCCGCCGTACCAGCCGGCTTGCCGTCCACGAAGAGCTGCAGTGCCCCCGCATTGCGGGTGGCCAGCACCATCCCCGGACGGTCCGGCGCGCGATAGCTCTCACCGGCCCGAAGGGTACGCGACAGCAGCACATTGCCGTCGGCATCCTCAACCCTCACCCAGGTCTGGGCATTGGCGCGAATGAAAATCCGGCTGTCATGGTTCTGCTGACCATAGACGAACCCCTCCCACGCCCGTTCAGGCCCTGTCTCGAGAGGCGAAATCTGATCTTCGGCATCAGCCGCCGCAGCAACGGGCTCAACTGGCTGGTCAGGCGTTTCCGCAGAGGCGTCATCTAAGGAAGCAGGCGCTTCCGCGGCTGCATCCCCGATTGCCGGGTCGGCAACACCCTCTTCAGACGGCTCCGCCGCTGGTGCAACCTCCGCAGATGAGGCGTCGCCAGGACTTGTATTATCCGCAACGGACGGCACAACAACCGGAAGATCGGAAGGCTGCGCCTGAACGCCCTGATCTGTTTCCGGTGCTGTCTCCGGCGTGGTAACCCGCGTTGACGGTACGACCGAAGGCTCTGCAGCCGTCCGCCCCTCGACCATGCGATCGACGGAAACTGTCAGCGACCAGACACCGTAAAGGGCCGCCACCACAAGCACGGCGATGACAATCATCGCACCCCGCGGCAGGCGGGATTCTTCCTCCGCGACGGGGAAGTTGAAGGCCGCAGCCTGTGTCTGTGCGGTATCGAACTCTTCCTTGAAGCGGGCGACCATTTCGACCTCATCGAGGCCGAGATATTCCGCATAGCTGCGCACGAAGCCGATTGAGTAGGCCCGGCCCGGAAGGGCGTCAAAGTCGCCGCCTTCAATGGCTTCCAGGTGCTGGCGCCGGATACGCAGCTTCTGGGCAACCGTGCCGACATCCTCGCCGACGGCCAGCCGCGCAGCGTGCATCTGAGCGCCGCTGGTGCCGCGCGGTTCCGGATTATCGTCCTGAATGTCGCGCAGGTGCAGGCGCCTTGTCGGCCGCACCGCTGCGTCTTCAAGATTGAGCTTGGTCACCTTGCTCATTGTGGCCCGTCATCCCCTGTGCCGTATTCCCTGGACGGCCACCCGGTCTGCGTCATGCGCACGGGTGAATGGCCGGAAAAGCCCGGCCAGTCTGCCATGCATCACCCTGGCGCCCCCTGGAATATGCGCCTGATGACACGACAGCCCGTCATTTCAGACCGACAAGTCTTTCAGCATATGGTTACTAAACAAAAAACCATCCGTATCCGCAATGGCTTAGAGCATGCTGCGGCACGGCAGTCCAACACCTAGAGCGGGATACCCCGCTCACGGGCGTAGTCGGTCAGCAACGGCCTCAGGGTCCGGTCAGGCCGATCGAGCTTGTCGCCCAGGAAAGCCGACAGGTCAGCCGCATCCAGTTCAAGGATCATGGCCTTGACCGGTCCGACAGCCGCAGGCGGGATCGACAGCTTGCGGAACCCCAGCGCAACCAGCGTCATGGCCTCGAGCGGGCGTCCCGCCATCTCCCCGCACAGGCTGATGGGCACATCATGCGCCCGGCACCGTGCAACCACGTGCCGGAAGAAAGACAGGACAGCCGGGCTCAGAAGGTCATAGCGATCGCCAACCCGCGTATTGCCCCGATCACTCGCAAAAAAGAACTGCAACAGGTCGTTGGACCCGATGGAAATGAAATCCACCATCGGCAGAAGCGCATCGAGCTGCCAGGCAAGGGACGGCACCTCCAGCATTGAGCCTACTTCAAGGCTCGCAGGGCGCGCCTGCCCCACCTTGTCCAGACGCGTCAGTTCACGATCCAGCATCGCCCGGGCCGCTTCAAACTCACTGACCTCTGCAACCATCGGAAACATCAGCCGCAAATGGCGCCCCGAGGCGGCCTGCAGCAATGCGCGGAACTGGTAGCGAAGCAGCGCCGGCCGATCCAGCGCGATGCGGATTGCCCGCCAGCCGAGCGCCGGGTTCTCTTCCTTGTCGTGCGCCAGATAGGGCAGCACCTTGTCACCCCCCACATCCAGCGTCCGGAAAGTCACAGGCTTGCCCTTCGCCTGATCAAGCACCTGGGAGTAAAACGCCCGCTGTTCGGAAAGGCGCGGCATGGCGGACGCTACGAGGAACTGAAGCTCGGTGCGGAACAGGCCAATGCCGTCAGCCCCCGCCTCATGCAGATGCGGCAGATCCACCATCAGCCCCGCATTGATGTTGAGCGCCACGCGCTCCCCATCCTTGGTGACAGCGGGCGTATCCCGCAATTTGCGGAACTGCGCCTGGCGGCGGGCACGGAAGCGGGCCTTCTCCGAATAGGCATCAACGATGTCCTGCGACGGCAGCGCATAGACCTCACCCGTGTCACCGTCAGCGATGACCGCGTCACCCGGCTCAAGAATATCGGTGATGCCAGCGACACGGCCGATCATGGGAATGCCCAGCGCACGCGCCACGATCGACACATGCGCTGTGGCCGAGCCCTCCTCAAGCACGAGCCCGCGCAGCTTCTGACTGTCGTAGTCCAGCAGTTCCGCCGGCCCCATGTTGCGCGCAATGACGATGGCATCTGTCGGCAGCTTGTCGCCCGCAGCCGTCATCGGCACACCGACAAGGTGACCCAGCAGCCGATTGGCCAAATCATCAAGGTCATGCAGCCGCTCGCGCATATAGGGGTCAGTCTGGCGCATCAGCCTGGCACGGGTCTCGTTCTGCACGCGTTCGACGGCAGCCTCTGCAGTCAGGCCGCTTTCCACCGCCTCGCGCAGACGGGCCAGCCAGCCGCTGTCATTGGCGAACATCCGGTAGGTCTCGAGGATTTCCCGGTGCTCGCCGGCGCGCCCGAGCGTATCCCCGGACAGCATGGCATCCACCGATGCCCGCAGCCTGCCCACCGCATCCTCGATGCGCGTCAGTTCCTCATCGCTGTCCTCGGCAATGATTCGCGTGACATGAAAGCGCGGCTGATGCAGCACCGCATGTCCCAGCGCGATGCCTTCCGAGATGGCGGTACCGTAATGGTGCATCCGCCGGTCGTCAGCCACTTCCGCCCGATGCAGCTCGACGAGATTGACCAGTTCGCCTGAGGCAACCATCTCCGCCAGCACCATGGCGACGGTTTCAAGCGCCTCCATTTCCTCCAGCTTGTAGGTGCGCGTGGTGACGTTCTGCACCGCCAGCACGCCGAGCACACGCCCGCCACGCAGCAGCGGGACACCAAGGAAGGAAAGAAACGGGTCTTCGCCCGTCTCAGGCCGGTAGGCAAAGGCCGGATGCCGCTGGGCGTGTGACAGGGCCAGGGGCCGCGCCGACTTGGCAACCGTACCCACCAGGCCTTCGCCGAGGCTCAGAAAGGTGTTGTGGACCGCCTCTGCGCGCAGGCCCTGCGTCGCATAGAGTTCCAGCCGGTTGTCCGGCTGAAGCAGATAGATCGAGCAGACTTCCGCCACCATGTTCGACGCGATAAGGCGCACGACGGTTTCCAGCCGGTCCTCGGCAGGACCCGACTGCGCCATCACCTCGCGTAGGCGTCTCAGCAATGTGCGCGGACCATGCGCGGTCTCGACCACCGGCACTCCATCCTGTCAATCTGCGGTTGTCAGATATGGGCGAACGCCCGTGCGGCGTCACCAGGCTATTGCCACGGAAAATGTGGTGCCAATGTGATCGCCGGCAGCCTTATACCATGCCGGAGCAAATGTGCGCGCTATGCACCCTTATAGGGCGACGCGGCGGCGGGCTGCGTGTTAGGCAGCCTCGCCGTCCAGCCCGTAGGCCGTGTGCAGGGCCCGCACGGCCAGCTCGGTGTATTCCGATGCGATCAGCACGCTGACCTTGATCTCCGACGTGGAGATCACGTGAATGTTGATCCCGCGATCAGCCAGCGCACGGAACATCTTCTGCGCCACGCCCGTATGGCTGCGCATCCCGACGCCGATCACGGAAATCTTCGAGACATCACCATCGGAGATCAGGTTCTGGTAGCCGATCTCGTCCTTGGCGCCCTCGATCACAGAGCGGGCCTTGTCCAGCTCCGCATTGCTAACGGTGAAGGTCAGATCGGTCATCGATCCGTCTTCGGATACGTTCTGCACGATCATGTCCACATTGATGCCCGCATCGGCCAGCGGGCCGAAGATGGCTGCGGAGACACCCGGCTTGTCCTCGACATCGACGAGAGTGATCTTGGCTTCGTCGCGCGAATAGGCGATGCCGGTTACGAGTTCCTGTTCCATAATTTCCTCCTCGTCGCAGACGAGCGTTCCTGGAAGATCAGCAGTACCGTTGGTCGCAGCAACCAGCTGCGGGTCGTCCGGGTCCGCGAAAGACGAGCGTACAAGCACGCGCACCTGATGGGTCATGGCCATGCCGACCGAGCGCGTTTGAAGCACCTTGGCACCCTGGCTGGCCATTTCCAGCATTTCTTCATAGGTGATCTTGGCAAGCTTGCGCGCCCGCGGCGTGATGCGCGGGTCGGTCGTATAGACGCCATCCACATCCGTGTAGATGTCGCAGCGGTCCGCTTTAAGCGCCGCGGCGAGGGCCACAGCGCTTGTATCGGACCCACCGCGCCCCAGCGTCGCGATGCGGTTGTTTTCACCAAGACCCTGGAAGCCGGCCACAACCGCGACACGGCCTTCCGCGAAAGCCTGCTCAAGGCCTTCGGTCTCGATGGTTTCAATCCGCGCCGCCCCATGTACGCCTGAGGTGCGCAGAGGGATCTGCCAGCCAAGCCATGACCGGGCAGGTACGCCCATATCGCTCAGCGTGATCGCCAGGAGGCCGGAAGTGATCTGCTCACCTGCCGACACCACGCTGTCATATTCCCGGGCATCGTGAAGCTTGGCCGCGCCCTTGCACCAGTCCACAAGCTGGTTGGTCGTCCCGGCCATGGCGGACACAACGACGGCAACCTCGTTGCCCGCGTCCACTTCGCGCTTCACATGGGCGGCAACCACACGGATCCGGTCGAGATCCGCGACAGAAGTTCCGCCGAATTTCAGCACCAAACGCGCCATGTGACCTCTAGGCACACCCGCAGGCAATGGCTGGACCCATCGCCCGGCTGCACCATATCCTTTATTCAATTGCTGTTACCGGCCGGTGGACACCGGCCTTGATCGCGGCGGATAAGCACATGCCCGCCGCAAACGCGGCACACACATACAGACAGCCCCGGGCCGCCGCAACTCCCGCAGCGGACACGGTCCGGTATTTAGGGGTCCCCGCCATGGCGTCGAGCGCGCAGCCAGCCGAACAACACACAAACGGCACGATTGATCCCGCCGAGATCGAAAAATTTTCGGCGATGGCCGCTGAATGGTGGGATCCGCACGGCAAGTTCCGCCCGCTGCACAAGTTCAACCCCACCCGCCTCGCCTTCATCCGTGAGACAGTCAGCGCCCATTTCGACCGTGACACCGACAGCACGAGGCCGCTGGACGGCCTGCGCCTGCTCGACATCGGCTGCGGCGGCGGCCTGCTCTCTGAACCAATGACCCGGCTTGGTGCCCAGGTGACCGGTGCGGATGCCGGCGAGAAAAACATCAAGACAGCCTCGGTCCATGCCCGGGAGCAAGGCCTCGACATCGACTACCGGCACACAACCGCCGAGGCGCTGGCCGAGGCAGGCGAGCAGTTCGACGTCATCCTCAACATGGAAGTCATCGAGCACGTCGCCGATACCAGCGCCTTCATGAAATCCTGCGGCACCTGCCTCAAGCCCGGCGGATTGATGATCACCGCAACCCTCAACCGGACCGCCCGCGCTTTCGCGCTGGCCGTAGTTGGGGCGGAATATGTGCTGGGCTGGTTGCCGCGCGGCACCCACGAGTGGAGCAAGTTCATCACGCCTGACGAGATGCGCACGCTGATGACAGATGCAGGCCTCAAGCCGGACCTGCTCACCGGTGTGAGCTACAATCCGCTTGCGGATAAATGGTCGCTGTCCCGCGACACCGCCGTCAATTACATGATGACCGCCACAAAGCCCGGTTCCACGGCCTGACCGGACGCCCGCTCAGTTACCCTTGCGCCGCGCTGCCGGAATGGGGGCGACGGCGACACCGTCCTCGATGAGTGCACGAGCCTCATCCAGTGTTGTTTCCCCGTAAATCTGGCGCATCTCCGCTTCCTTGTTGTGGATTGCGCGCGCCTCCTCGGCGAACCGGTCGCCCACATATTCAGCGTTCTTCTCCACATGGGCACGGATCTTGTCCATGAAGGCCGCCAGCTCCCGCGCGGCCTTCATCGCCTCTCCGCCATCGCCGGCCCGCGCCACAGGTGAAGTATCTTCCTGCTGATTTCCCTTGCGGCCAATCGCAGGCGCCATCAGGGATTTTTGCACCCTGGACGATCCGCATACGGCGCACGACAAATGCCCCTTTGCTTCCAGCGTGTCATAGGCATCGCTGGACGCAAACCAGGACTCGAACTCGTGGCCCTTGCTGCATATGAGGCTGTAACGGATCATCTTGGATAGAGATTTGGCGCGGTTTCAGGCGTCCGGCAAGCCAAAATCGCGATCATGCTGCAAGGCCGGGATGCGCCCGCGCGCTTCTGAAACCCGGGCCGGGTCGATATCCGCGGTTACCACGCCTGTCTGCGTGCCGCCATCGGCAAGCACATCGCCCCAGGGGCCGACAATGAGGCTGTGACCGAATGTCTTGCGGCCGTTCTCATGTGTACCGGACTGGGCGGCAGCAAAAACAAAGCACCCCGTCTCAATTGCCCGCGCCCGCAACAACACATGCCAGTGCGCCTTGCCCGTCACCTGCGTAAATGCGGAAGGCACGGTCAGGTAAGAGGCACCCGCCTTGGCCAAGGCGCGATACAGATGCGGGAACCGAAGATCATAACAAATGGTGAGACCCAGGCGGCCAAAGGGCGTATCAGCCACCACCGCCTCCCCACCGGGCCGGTAATTCCGGGATTCCTCGTAGGTCTCTCCATTGGGCAACTCCACATCAAACATGTGGATCTTGTCGTAGCGCGCATGGATCCGGCCATCCGGCCCCATGAGGAATGACCGGTTGGCAACTTTGTCTGCGGCCACCTTGATGGCCAGCGAACCGACACTGAGCCAGATACCCAGATCCTTTGCTAGCGCCGCAAGCTGCGAAACCGCGGGCGTCTCGTCTTCTGGCCTCGTGACCTCGAAGATCTGGCGGCCACCGGCCTCCATGATCAGCGTGTTCTCTGGCGTGAAGACGATCTGCGCCCCGTCCGCCGCAGCATCGCGGACGAGATCGCTGGCCGCTTCAATATTGCGGACGGGGTCGCGGCCCGAACACAGCGTGATGCACGCTGCGCGGAATGGCGCCGACGCCGGCTGCCTCTCGCTCATGTGCCCCCCGCCCAAGATACGGCCTAACCAGCCAGCATCGGGTCGAGCGCACCCTTCGCGTCCAGCGCGAACAGGTCATCGCACCCGCCCACATGGGTGTCGCCGATGAAGATCTGCGGCACGCTGGTACGGCCGGTGCGGTTGATCATCTTGTCCCGCGCGCCCGGCGTCGCCATCACGTCCACCTCGTCATAGCTCACGCCCTTTTCGCGCAGCAGCGCCTTGGCCCGGTGGCAATAGGGGCAGATCTGGGTCGTGTAGATTTGAACCTTACTCATGGCGTCACCTGTCGGGCGGTCCTGCCGCCGCTGGTCTGGAAATTGGGGAAAGTGCCTTGTTCAGCGCCAATCATATGGGCACGTCTTGCGGCGCGACAACCCGGGCAAGCGTCAGCACATCCACCCGGGCCGCACCCGCACGGCGCAAAACAGCCGCGCAGGCCTCCGCTGTCGCACCGGACGTCAGCACATCATCGACCAACACAATGTGTTTACCTGCCACTCGCCTACCGGGCGCAATACCGAACGCACCCTGAACATTGCGTCGGCGCGCGGACCGGCTCAGCCCGACCTGGCTGCGGGTGGCCTTCACCCGGTCAAGCAGCGCCACCTCAAGCGGCACCCCGGTCAGCCGGTGCAGTGCCTGTCCCAGAAGCGCCGCCTGGTTGAACCGCCGGCGTACCAGCCGCGCGGCATGGAGCGGCACGGGGGCCAGCATGTCGGCATCCGCCAGGAGGTCCCGCCCCGCATGTGCCATCCAGCGGCCAAGCATCTGCGTCAGTTCAGTACGATCCGCATATTTCAGCAGGTGAACCAGTTGGCGGGTCCTGCCCTCGAAGAGAAGCGCCGAGCGGGCATGGTCATATCTGGGCGGGCTGGCGAGCGCTGCCGGGCTGACGGTCCCATCACCGGGATCCCTCTCGAAAGGCAGGCCTGTGACCGGGCAATGGGGCCGGGTGATGAAGGTGAGTTCCGTCCAGGCCTGCGGCGACAAGGTGCCATATTCGAGCACCCTGTCGCCGGTAACCGGGCATACGGGCGGCAGCGCTAGCCTCAGAAGACCATCGCCCCCGCGCCGCACCATGCCGCCCATCCGGTCAAACGTTTTGCCCATGAGCCGATGGTAAGCTATTTGACGCAACGTGAGTGACATCAATCCACAGGCCCCGTTCGACACCGCGTTGCTGCGCAACCGCCGCACCCGTGCCGCTGCCGGGTGGCCCGGCTTCAATTTTCTCAAGACCCGCGTCGCTGACGAGTTGGCCGAGCGCCTGCTGGACGCCAACCGCGCCTTTGACATAGGCCTTGATCTCGGGGCCCACGGCGGCGAACTCCGCACACCTCTCCTCGCAACCGGCAAGCTCAGCACCCTCATTCATGCAGACAGCTGCGAGGCCATGCTGGCCCACGCCCCCCGCCCCGCCGCCGTGATGAACGAGGAGCACCTGGCGATCGGCGACGCCCGCGTAGACTTCGTGGCAAGCGCCTTGGCCCTGCATCGCCTCAATGACCTGCCTGGTGCCCTCATCCAGATAAGACGTGCGTTGCGCCCCGACGGCCTGTTCCTGGGGGCGCTGTTCGGCGGCGAAACGCTACATGAACTGCGCACATGCCTGGCCGAAGCGGAGGCGGAATGTGAGGGAGGTGTCAGCCCCAGGGTCTTTCCCTTCGCCGATGTCCGGGACATGGGCGGACTGATGCAGCGCGCAGGCTTCGCCCTGCCGGTCGTGGATGCCGACCAGCAATTGGTGACCTACGAAACCGTTTTCGGCCTTATCCGCGACCTGCGCGGCATGGGAGAGACAAACGTGCTCAATGCGCGGCGCCGCAAGCCCTTGCGCCGCTCCACACTCATGCGCATGGCCGAAATCTACACCGAGCGCTTCTCAGCGCCAGACGGCAGGATCACGGCGACCTTCCAGATCGTCTATGCCTCTGGCTGGGCACCACACGAAAGCCAGCAACAACCGCTGCGCCCGGGCACGGCAACCCAGCGCCTGGCGGATGCGCTCAATACGGATGAAATAAAGACTGGTGAAAAACCCTAACGCCGGACAGCACAAGGGTCAGCCGCCAAGGGCCGTGACCACCCGGTCATACATGCCGCTGACCGTACCCCCGAGCAGGTTGACCGACGTAACAATCACCGCGGCAATGCCCGCGGCGATGATGCTGTATTCGATGGCCGTTGCGCCCGCATCATCCGAACGGAAGCCCGTGTGCTGCATCTTGTTCATCCGTCTCAGGTCCCTCAGCCCAGAAAATCCCTGATCAGCGCCACCAGCGGGACGTCCGCGGGCGGCATGTCATAGTTGCGCATCCGGACCGGCCTCACCCATTCAACTGCCTCATGCTCGAGCGGCTGAACCGTGCCTGACCAGCGCCGGCACACATAAAGCGGCATCAGCAGATGCCAATCGTCCGGACCCGCCCCGTCTCCGGCGGCCTCACCTCCATAGGTGTGGCTGGCGAAAGTAAGCGGTGCCAGGCACGCCGCCGTAACGTCGATACCCAGCTCTTCCTTCAGCTCCCGGATCAGTGTTTCTTCAGGCGTCTCGCCGGATTCAACCTTGCCGCCGGGAAACTCCCAAAGCCCCGCCAGAGATTTTCCCGCAGGCCGCTTTGCCAGAAGAACCCGCCCGTCCGCATCAACAAGCGCACAGGCCGCAACAAGAACAATCCGCATAAGACCGCCAGCACATGACGCGCGGGAAGCACATTCTGATCAGTGTGCATCGCGCGCCGTTAAGAAGAAACGAACACAACCGCCGACACCCCGGGCGCCAACACCCCAGGTGCCTGCCTGCCCAGCCCGTAAGCCCGCATTAACCATGGCAAATTGCCACGATGTGCCCGGCTAACTGCGGTAATCGGCGTTGATGGAGATGTAGCCGTGGGTCAGATCACAGGTATAGACCGTCGCCTCGCCATTACCGACACCCACATCCACTTCGATCAGGATGTCCTGCCCCTTCAGATGCTGCGCCACCGGCGTTTCGTCGTAACCGTCAACCGCCTGGCCAGCCTTGGCAACCGTGACACCACCGAAGCTGATGGCCAGCTTGTCACGCTCGGCAGGCTCACCCGCCTTGCCAACGGCCATCACCACACGCCCCCAATTGGCGTCCTCGCCCGCGATCGCAGTCTTCACCAAGGGTGAATTGGCAATTGCCATGGCAATCCGCCGGGCGGAATTGTGGCTCTCGCCGCCTGTGACCTTCACCGTGATGAACTTGCTGGCGCCTTCACCATCACGCACCACCTGCTTGGCAAGATCCTGCATAACTTCTGCAAGCGCGGCCCGGAAGGCCCGCAGGCGGGGATCCCCCGGTCGCGTGATCTGCCCATAGGGGGCCTTGTTGCCGTCGGCATCCCGGCCTGTCGCAAACAGCAGGACCGTGTCGGATGTGGACGTATCACTATCCACCGTGATGGCATTGAAACTGTCGCGCAGGTTGAGGTCCATCAACGCAGCAAGCGCGCTCTGAGAAATCGACGCATTGGTGAAGACGTAAGACAGCATGGTCGCAAGGTCCGGCGCGATCATGCCCGAGCCTTTCGCAATACCCGTGATGACCACCCGGCTACCGTCGATTTCGACCACCCGCGACGATGCCTTCGGGAAGGTATCGGTCGTCATGATGGCGCGGGCAGCTTCTTCAAACGTGCCCTGCCCCAGCGCGTCAAACGCCTTGGGCAGCGTCTCGAGTATTTTTTCGTTGGGCATCGGCTCACCGATGACGCCGGTGGACGCGATGAAGACGTCCTTCTGGCGTACCGCCGCAAGCTTCGCCGCTGCTGCCGCAGTCAGCTTGACCGTCTCGACACCCGCCTTGCCGGTGAAGGCGTTGGAATTGCCGGAGGTCGACACCAGCACCCGCCCTTCGCCGCTCGAAAGATTGGCGCGGCACCACTCCACCGGGGCCGAGGCCGTACGGGAGCGGGTCAATGCGCCTGCCACAGTGGTGCCCGCGGGCATCGCCACCACCAGCATGTCCTCGCGCGTCTTGTATTTGATCTGCGCCCGGGCGGTTGCCATCCGCACGCCAGGCACATCGGCAACTTCCGGGAAGCGGGCCGGCGCCAGCGGTGAAACCGGCAATGCCGCTTTCGCCGATGCTGCAGGGATCCGGCCAGCAGGCTTGCGCACCGCCTTCTTGCGGGCGGGCTTGCGTGCGGCAGCCCCCTTCGAGGTTGTCTGCGCCGGACGCTTGGACCCCGCCACCTTCTTCTTTCCGGCCGGTTTCCTGACGGCGTTGGAGGCAAGATCACCCTGCAAGGTCGATTTGGCTTTCGGGGCTGTCTTCCGCACTGACTTGCCGGCTTTCACCGATTTGCCCGCAGCCCGCTTCGCTTTCGGTTTGCGTGCCTTCTTTGGCGCCGTCTTCGATGCACCTTTCGGCGACGTGGTACCCGTGGCTTCGGATGCCGGATCGGACGTGGTCATGGCTGCCTGCCCCCGCAAATGGATCTGCCGCTATCAGACATGAGTCTGTACCCGCCGCAACGGGCAATTTCTACTGCTGCGGTACTATTTGCGGACGCGCCGTCTCCTCGCCGGTGAACTTGACGTCGGCCTTGTCCCGCACGCTGGCGATGAAGGGGGCGGCCTTCTCGTCACGGAGCTGGACCTTGATGCCTTCCTTCACGTCTTCGAATGGCACCACCTGCTGCATGCGCCGCTCTTCGACCTTGATCACATGCCAGCCGAAATCGGACTTCACCGGCTTGGAAATCTCGCCAGGCTGAAGGGCGAAGGCAGCGTCAGAGAATTCCGGCACCATGCGATCTGCAACGAAGAAGCCGAGGTCACCACCGTTCGCCCCCGTGGGGCCGGTCGAAATCTCCTTGGCCAGCGCCGCGAAGTCTTCACCGGCATCAAGGCGGCCAATCACCTTCAGCGCCTCGTCTTCCGTCTCAACCAGAATATGGCGAGCCCGGACTTCCTCCTCGACGTCGATCTGCGCCACCTGCTTGTCGTAGAAGGTCCGCGCTTCCTCATCACTCACCGCATCGGCCAGCTGACGGTTGAGATAGACGTCACCGAGCACCTTCTCCCGGTAATAGGCAAACTGACGCAGCACCGCCGGGTCATCCTCGAGACCTGCCTTCAGGGCTTCGTCCGCCAATGCCTTGCGGTCAATCATCAGGCTGGCCAGATATTCAAACTTCACGTCCTCCGGCACGCCCGAGAGCTGGGCTGCCAGGTCCTGTTCCGCCAGGATGACGTCGGAATAGCGCACGGGCTCGCCGTTGACCGTCGCAATCACCGCATCGTCAGGCGCTTCGCCAGCTTCCTGGGCAAGGGCAGAACCGGCAACGAGACCCGGAAAGGAAAGCCCGGCCGCCAGCGCCAGACAGCGCCAGCGCCGGCCCGGCCGGTTGGAGCTGCGGGGCAGGCGCGCATCTGCGCGGAAGGAAATAAGGCCGGTCATCTGTCACTCCGGTTCACATGTCATTCAAGGGCCACGCCGCAGAACACGGGGGCCGCCAGGGTCCTGGCAGGACGCAGCCTGCATCTTCAGCATGAAGAAAGACCTGTCACAAGCCGCACTTATGACGGATTTTCAGGCATTTCTGGGGCGCAAAGGCCCCCTCGCGCCGCCCGCCCTGCGGCAGGCGCCCGCGTTGACAGGGTGGTTGCCCCCAACTATCTGTCAGCGGCCTGTATGCTGGCCGAAAATGCCTTGTTATATGCAGGCTTGAACGCATTTCCCGATGTCCGGACAGGCGCCCGCGCCCCGGCCTCCACATACCGCAGCTCAAGGTCATCCCATTCATGGTTTCGCTTGGAAGTTTCGCCAAACGTCTGTTCGGCTCCGCAAATGACCGGCAACTGCGCAAGTACCGCCAGCGCGTGGAGGAAATCAACGCCCTCGAGCCGGAAGTCGCGGCCCTCAGCGACGAGGCCCTGCGCGCCCGCACTGACGAATTCCGCCAGGAGCTGGAGAACGGTGCCAGCCTGGATGACCTGCTGGTCCCCGCCTTCGCCACCGTGCGCGAAGCCGCCAAGCGCACTCTCGGTCAGCGGCATTTCGACGTGCAGCTCATCGGCGGCATGGTCCTCCATGACGGCCGCATCGCCGAGATGAAGACCGGCGAAGGCAAGACCCTCGTATCCACCCTGCCCGCTTATCTCAATGCGCTGTCCGGCAAGGGCGTGCATGTGGTGACCGTCAATGATTATCTCGCCGAACGTGACGCCGGCTGGATGGGCCGGGTGCACGAATTTCTCGGCCTCAAGGTTGGCGTGATCCTGCACGGCCTGGACGATGCCGAGCGCCGCACCCAATACGCTGCCGATATCACCTACGGCACCAACAACGAGCTGGGCTTCGACTACCTGCGCGACAATATGAAATACGCGCTGAATCAGATGACCCAGCGCGGCCACAATTTCGCGATTGTCGACGAAGTGGACTCGATCCTGATCGACGAGGCCCGGACGCCGCTGATCATCTCCGGTCCCACCGAAGACAATTCAGACCTCTATCTCACAATCGACGACTTCATCCCCAAGCTCTCCGAAGAGCATTACGAGCTGGATGAAAAGGCACGCACCGCCACCCTCACCGAGGAAGGCAACGAGCATCTCGAGGAGGTGCTGCGCGAGGCTGACCTCCTGCGCGGCGACAATCTCTATGACATCGAGAACGTCTCGGTCGTGCACCACATCACCCAGGCGCTCAAGGCGCACAAGCTTTTCCAGCGCGACAAGGATTACATCGTCAAGAACGACAAGGTCGTCATCATCGATGAGTTCACCGGTCGCATGATGGAAGGCCGCCGCTTCTCAGATGGCATGCACCAGGCCCTGGAAGCCAAGGAGCGGGTCACCATCCAGCCGGAGAATGTGACGCTCGCCTCCGTCACCTTCCAGAACTACTTCCGCCTGTACAACAAGCTCGGCGGCATGACCGGTACGGCCTCGACCGAAGCCGACGAGTTCATGGACATCTACAAACTGGAAGTGCTCGAGATCCCGACCAATGTGCCTGTCGCGCGTATTGACGAGGACGACGAGGTCTACCGGACGGCGAAGGAAAAATACGACGCAATCGTGGACCTTGTCCGTGACTGCCAGGACCGCGGCCAGCCGATCCTTGTAGGCACAACCTCGATCGAGAAATCCGAGCTGCTGTCCCAACTGCTGACCAGCAAGAAGATCAAGCACAACGTCCTCAACGCCCGCTTCCACGAACAGGAAGCACAGATCGTTGCCCAGGCCGGTGTGCCGGGCGCGGTCACCATCGCCACCAACATGGCCGGCCGCGGGACCGACATTCAGCTGGGCGGCAATGCCGACATGCGGATCGCTCAGGAACTCGGCGACATGGTGGAAGGCCCGGACAGGACCAAGCGCGAGGACGCCATTCGCGCTGAGGTCGAGGCTTACAAGAAGCAGGCTCTCGAGGCCGGCGGGCTCTATGTCTGCGCCACCGAGCGCCATGAAAGCCGCCGCATCGACAACCAGCTTCGCGGTCGTTCAGGCCGTCAGGGTGATCCGGGCCACTCGAAATTCTTCCTGTCGCTCGAAGACGACCTGATGCGCATCTTCGGCACCGACCGTATGGACGGCGTTCTGCAGAAGCTTGGCCTTGAAGAGGGCGAGGCCATCGCCCACCCCTGGATCAACAAGGCGCTGGAACGCGCCCAGGGCAAGGTGGAAGCGCGCAACTTCGACATCCGCAAGAACCTGCTGAAATATGATGACGTGATGAATGACCAGCGGAAGGTCATTTTTGAACAGCGCATTGAGCTGATGGAGGAGGACGACCTGTCGGAGACCATCTCCGACATGCGCCACGAAATCATCGAGGACATGGTCCGCGCCCACATTCCCGAGAAGGCATATGCCGAACAGTGGGATGCACAGGGCCTGCGCGAGGAATCCCTCAAATATCTGAACATGAATGTTCCGGTCGAGGAGTGGGCGCAGGAAGAGGGGATCGCCAACGAAGAGATCCATGACCGTCTGCGCCGCGCTGCCGACCAGGCATACGCACTGACCGCAGCCCAGGTCGGCCCGGACATCATGCGCCAGGTCGAAAAGAGCATCCTGCTCCAGACCCTGGACGGTCACTGGCGCGAGCACCTGCAGATGCTGGATCACCTCCGCCACACCATCGGCCTGCGCGGCTATGGCCAGCGCGACCCGCTGAACGAGTACAAAACCGAAGCCTTCGAACTGTTCGAGAGCCTGCTGCACCGCCTCCGCCAGGACGTGACCGGCAAGCTGATGCACGTCGAGATCCGTCAGGCCGACGACGTGCCGCCGCCGGTTGAAGGCCAGTCATTGCCCGAGATGGAAGCCCACCACATCGACCCGACCACAGGCCGGGACGAAATGGTGGATGCGGACATCGAAGAAATCCGCGGCGGCGACACCATGGTTGCTGAACGTCCCGCAGCGACCGTGCGCAACAATCCGGGCGTGGCGATGAACCCGAATGACCCGTCCACTTGGGGCAAGGTCGCCCGGAACGCGCCCTGCCCCTGCGGCTCCGGCAAGAAATACAAGCACTGCCACGGGCGCGTGGCCTAGCGCCACGGCGCAGGTGTAGCGCCATACCTCCGTCGGATGAAATCTCGGTATGGCAGAAAGAAAAAGGGCGACCAGCTTCCCGCGGTCGCCCTTTCCTGTTTGGTGCGCCGGACCTTCAGGCGTCCTTCAGATGCTTGCCTGCCAGGTAATAGTGGTAGCCGCCCCAGATGCTGATGAAGGACAGGATGAGCAGTGCGTAGCGCAGGCTTTCCGCTCCGAACTCGGGCCGCAGCCAGTCACTCAGCAGCCCCACTGCCTGCGGGCCGAAGCCGAGGCCGATAATGTTCAGGATGAACAGCATGATCGCAGAGCAGAGAGCCCGCATCGCAACCGGAGCCCGCGTCTGGATCATCGCGAAAGACGGGCCCAGATAGAACGCGCCCAGCAGAACCGTCGGGACGTAGATCCAAAGCGCGACGGCGGTGTCCATCTCCAGGAAGAAATAGATGATGATCGGCGCTGCCAGGAACTTGGCCCAGGCAACGATCCAGAGGCGCCACCGCTTGTCCTTCTCGCCGAGGTAATCAGCAAGGCGCCCGCCAATGAGCGCACCAAGAATGCCGGCACCGCCGATAACGGCGGCCAGGTACTGGCCCACTTCGATCAGCGACAGGCCGTGGCTGCGGATGAAGAAAGCCGCGCCCCAATAGGCCCCGCCATATCCGACGAAAGACACGAGCGTGACGCCCAGCACAACGTGACGGGAAACCCGGTCGCGCCACAGATGGGCAAAGCCGGCTTTCACTTGTTTGACGGCCGCCCCCCATTCAATGGGTCCGGGGTCTTCATGCACATGTCCGTCAGCATGGCCGCGCGGCGGTTCCTTCATGGTAAAGCGCACGATCAGGGCAATGAGGATGCCCGGTGCCCCCACCACGACGAACGCCCAGCGCCAGCCGTAATCCTGGGCCACATAGGCACCCACCAGGAAGCCGAGCATGATGCCGATATAGACACCAAGGGCATAGACGGCGAGCGCACCGGACCGCTTCTTCTCTTCGTAGAGGTCCGCGATCATGGAATGGGACGGCGGGCTTGAACCGGCCTCACCAATACCGACGCCGACGCGCGCCAGGGCCAGTGTCCAGAAGCCTGTGACAAACGCACAGGCGACTGTCATCACGCTCCATACCGCCACGGCAATCGAGATGATATTGCGCCTGTTCCACCGGTCCGCCAGAAAGGCGATTGGAATACCCAGCGTGGCGTAGAAAATGCCGAAGGCGATACCGCCAAGAAAGCCCATCTGGGTGTCGGTCAGGGCAAACTCTGTACGGATTGGCTCCAGCAGCACGCCCATGATCTGGCGGTCCACATAGCTGGAAATATAGGCCAGCAGCAGCACGCCGAGCGCGTATCGCCGATAGGCTGGGGTAATATCCTCTGCGGCCGACACGCCGCCGCGCGCAGTGATTTCGGTCAATTGCGTTTCTCCCCGTAGGGCCCTCTGGCGGGACCCTCAGCTGATTTTCCGCAGTTTTGTTGCGGGTATTGGTTCTTTCTTCACGGCAACACTACCGTCAGGATCGGGCTATTCATAGCCACTTAACCTCTACCTCCCACACTCATAGAGTTCGGAATTCCCTGGCAAGGGAGGGAGTTACTGTGCAGTTCACCGTCGGCAACCAGCGCCTTCTCGAGGTGTGGCGACGCAAGCGGAGCGGCGGCAAGGCCGTACCCCGCTGCAATCCGCAGGATTTCATCAAGACCCAGTCGGTCGGTGAAAACCTGCTTCTGCAGGTGAAAGCCGAGGACACCTCGGTGCACGTGGCCTATTGCGGTGGCAATATCGAGCGCCTGATCGGCGTCGACTTGACCGGGATCGTCGTTTCCAAGGTGTTTGCCGGCCGCGAGCACGAAGAACTGCAGGACATGCAACGTGCAAAATTCCTCCGGCCGATGGGCATTCACTCTCTCAGTAAAGCCCGCAAATCCAACGGCGACGACGTCATCGCGGAAATGCTGCAACTCCCGGTGATAAACAGCGCGACGGAACGGGTTGTCTACGTGATCGGTGCCTTCGAACACCGCCACACTGATACCACCAGCAATCTGGGAGGCGGCCTGCACCATCGCGAATTGCTGATGCGCACCGTTTTCGACATTCGCAGCCTGGAGCCGGTCGATAGCCTTTTTACCCACCCACGCCCCGCTGCGCGGCCAGCGCAGGATCTGCCGGAATACGACCTCGCACCGCTCTCCCCCGTCAGCCCTCACCCCGCTGCCGATGATGTCGATCGCGAGGTCATAGAACTATAGGCCGGCCGGATAACCGGAGCGCGCCTCCCGCTCCGGTTGAGAGGTCATTAACAGATACACCCATAGACTGCACAAATCCGACCGGTTCACGATATGCGAGTGAGTTGATCCCACCATGAAGCTATCGAAGGACAACCAGCACCTCTTCACAATCTGGTGCCGGGCCCGGCAGGGAGCGGTTATCCCGACACTGCCCTCGTCCCTGATCGTGGAGAACTGGTGGATCGGCAAGCATGTTTGCCTGCAATTCCTGGCGCCGGACAAAAAGATCCGCTTCGTCTGGGCCGGTGGTGAAGTGGAAAAGGTGCTTGGGTGCGACCTGCCCGGAAAAGAAGTCACCAGCATCTTTGCCTCACAAGAGCAGGATGCCCTCGCTGACATGCAGCAGTGGAAATTCACCAACCCGGTGGTGATACAATCCCACTGCACGGTAACCACCGATGCAGGCTCAATGGTCCAGTTCGAATTTCTGCACATGCCTTTCATCAACCATCCGACCGGTGACCTGCTCTATGCTGTTGGTTGCTGTGAATGGACGGGCACGGGAACACAGGAAAGCCTCCGCAACGGCATGGCCGAGCGCCAAATGCTGACCCGCACCCTGCACCACATCAAAACGCTCGAGCCGGTTGCAACGCCCTATACCATTCCCGCCCCGGCAAGCATCCCCGACGTCGCCAAGGCTGTCGCGTACGCTTAGCCCCGAAACCGCCGGATACTCCGCATTCCCCGTGCTTGATGAGGCCCGCGGCGCTGCCATAATGCCGCCCAACGCCTCAAACCGGCACCGCGCCACGGTCGTACCATGCGTCCGCGCCTGCCTCATCCAAGGAATCCGGACACGATGACGACGCCCACGCCCTTCACCATCTCTATCCCGCAGCAAAAGCTCGACACCATTGCCGACAAGGTCCGCGGCTTCGAGTGGATCCATGTCCCCGAGAATGACGGTTGGGCCTATGGGTGCAACCAGGCCTATCTGAAGGAACTCTGCGCCTATTGGCTGGACGGCTACGACTGGCGCTCGTGGGAGGCAAAGCTCAACACACTCCCACAATTCATCGCGCCGGTGGACGGCATCGACATCCACTATGTGCATATCAAGGGATCCAACCCGGGCAATCCCCCGCTGCTCATTACCCATGGCTGGCCCGGCTCGTTTTTCGAGTTCTTCGAGGTGCTCGACAAGCTGGCCAATCCCGGCAATTACGGCGGCGACCCGGACGCAGGCCGTGACGTGGTGGCACCGTCGATTCCCGGCTACGCCTTTTCAGGCCGCCCCGCCAAGCCCATGGGCCCGCGCGCCGTGGCTGCCCTCTGGAACGCCTTCATGCGCGATGTGCTGGGCTATGACAAATACATCGCCCAGGGCGGTGACTGGGGCTCCATCATATCCGGCTGGATCGCCCATGATCATTGCAAAGACAAGCAGGGCGGCTGCCTTGCTGTCCACTTCAACATGTTCGGCATTCGCGGCGACATGACGCCGAAGACCGATGAGGACCAGGCCTGGATGCAGCATATGGCGGGCATGCAGATGCTGGAGACCGCTTACCTGCAGATCCAGGGAACAAAGCCCCTCTCTCTGGCCTTCGCCATGGCGGATTCCCCGGTCGGCCAGGCTGCATGGATTGTCGAGAAATTTCACACCTGGGGAGACGTCCGGAAAGACGACATCGAAAGTGCTTTCACGAAGGACCAGCTGCTGACCAACCTCATGCTCTATGTGGCAACGGACAGCTTCAACACCTCCACATGGATCTATCGCGGCATGTTCGAGGAAGGCGGGGTCAACCTCGCACCTGGTGAGGCCGTTTCCATTCCCACCGGTATCGCCAAGTTCGCCGGTGAGACTGTCTACCCCTTCCCCCCGCGCAGCATGATGGAAGAAGCCTTCACCAATATCATTCAGTGGACGGAGCATGACCGCGGCGGCCACTTCGCTGCCCTCGAGAATCCTGCAGCCTTCGTGGCTGACGTGTCTGACTTCCTGTCGAAAGCCCCGCAGAGCTAGGAGACCGGCCATGAACCGCACCATCGCCGCAGACCCCTTCACCATCTCCGTCTCTGACGCTGAGATTGAGGACCTGAAGCACCGTCTGGCGATGACGCGGTTTCCCAACGAACCGGATGGCAATGAGGGATGGGACTACGGCACCAACCTCTCCTACATGGAGCGGCTGGTCGAATATTGGCGAGATGACTACGACTGGCGTGCAGCCGAGACCCGCCTCAACCGTTTCGACCACTACCGCGCCACCATCTCGGGAGATGATCTGGGCCTGCCCGACGAGGACCACCAGATCCACTTCATCTATGAGCGCGGCTCGGGCAAGAACCCGCGCCCGCTCATTCTCACCCATGGTTGGCCATCCACTTTCGCGGAATTCGAACATGTGATCGAACCCCTCGCCCACCCGGAACGCTTCGGGGGCAGGGAGGAAGACGCTTTTGACGTTATCGTGCCCTCGCTGCTGGGCTTTGGATTCTCATCGAAGCCCCGCCAGCCACTCGGCCCCGCCGCCATCGCGGAACTCTGGCACTGCCTGATGACCAGGGTGCTTGGCTATGATCGGTACTGCGCCCAGGCCGGTGACTGGGGGTCCTACGTGACGTCGCGTCTTGCCTTGCAGCATGGCGATCAGATTGATGCGATCCACCTCACCATGCTCCCGTTGCGGCCCTCGGTATCAGACGGCGCCGCGCCTGTAACCGCCGAGGAGGCTGAGTGGATCTCGAACATGCGCGGATGGTGGGCGCAGGAAGAGGGGTACCGCGTCATACAGGGCACGAAGCCCATGGCCCTCGCCTTCGCGGTAACCGATAGCCCCGCAGGCCTGGCAGGCTGGCTGGCTGACAAATATTACCGTCTGGGCGACACGGAGAAGTCCCACCCTTTCCAGGGCATGGACGCGCGCTTCCCCTTCGACACCATCCTTACCCAGTTCTCGATCTACTGGTTCACCGGCACCATCAATTCCGCCAACACCCTCTACAAAGCCGGGCCGATGGAACGATCGGACAAGCTGAAACCCGGCCAGCGCGTGACCGTTCCGACCGCGTACTCGGAATATCCGATGGATGTGTTACCCAAAACGCCGGAGAGCTGGGGCAGCCGCTGCTACGACATCCGCCGCTGGCGCTACATGGACAAAGGCGGCCACTTTGCCGCGCTGGAGGAACCGGACCTCTTCACCCGCGACGTGCAGGACGCGTTCCGAGAGATGCTGGGCTAAAGCTGCCTAGGCCAGCCCTTCACGGCCCATCTTGAGGAACTTGGCCCGGCGCTGCGCCACCAGTTCCTCGCCGGAAAGGCCGTCGAGCGCCTTGAGCTCTTCTTCAATGGCCTTGCCGGTCTCACCGATCATCTGCGCGGTTTCGCGATGAGCACCACCCACCGGCTCGGGAAGGATACGGTCGATCACGCCCAGAGACAGCAGGTCCTGCGCCGTAATGCGCATGGCGGCGGCAGCGTCCTGCGCCTTGTCGGACGACCGCCACAGAATGGACGAGCAGCCTTCCGGTGAAATCACAGCGTAGATCGAGTGTTCAAGCATCAGCACGCGGTTGGCCGCGGCAATCGCCACCGCCCCGCCGGACATCCCCTCACCGATGATGACGGAGATCAGCGGAACCTTCAGTGACAGCGACCGGTCGATGGACCGCGCGATGGCTTCCGCCTGACCACGGGCCTCGGCGTCCTTGCCCGGATAGGCCCCCGACGTATCAGCAAGTGTGATGACAGGCATCTGGAACCGCTCGGCCAGCGACATCAGCCGCACCGCCTTGCGATAGCCTTCGGGATTGGCCATGCCGAAATTGTGCTTCACGCGGGACTGGGTGTCCGAGCCTTTTTCCTGGCCGATCACCACCACACGCCGGCCATTGAGGCGGCCAAGACCACCCTCCACCGCGTGATCCTCACCGAACACCCGGTCACCCGCCAGCGGCGTGAAATCACTGACGAGACGGCTCACATAATCGGTGAAATGCGGCCGGTTGGGATGGCGCGCCACCAGGGTCTTCTGCCACGGCGTGAGCTTGGAATAAGTGTCAGTCAGCAGCTGCGACGCCTTGGCTTCCAGGCGCGCGACCTCGTCGCCGATCTGCATGGTCGGGTCTTCAGCGGCCATCCGGCGAAGTTCCTGAACCTTGCCTTCCAGCTCCGCGACCGGCTTCTCAAACTCAAGATAGCTATGCATGGACGATTGTTTGCGACCCTTTGATGAAGACGCGGCAAACTGGCTTGGGCAGCCTTGCCTTGTCAACAAATCTGGGCGCGTTTTCCCCTTTTTCAGCCCCTCAGGGCCCCGTTGCCCCCGTCAAGAACAGGATTTCTGGGCTTAAATGTGTCACGCCGGCACCCGCTGCCACGTCCAGTCTGCAGGGTATTTTCGCCGAACGGCCCCAAACACGTCGCCTGGACGCAGGGGCACACGGGAGCAGGAGCCACGCCATGAGCAAGCAGACAGCACCGATTTCCTTTTTCCTTGAGCGCATCTTCCGCCGCATGGAAAAGCGCTACGATTACTCTTTCGACTACATGCGCCACATGTGGCACGTCTCCCGGCCCGCCTTCAGGCGATTCTCTTACGGGTTCATGTGGTTTGCACGAGGGCGGGACAGCGTGCCGGTGGACGCCGCGGCCGTTGCCGGCATTGTCTCGACCATGAAGGCCGATTGCGGTCCCTGTACGCAGATTTCGGTGAACATGGCGCTCGAGCAAAAAGTGCCCGAACACATTCTTCGTGCCACGGTGGCGGGCGATGTGGACGCCCTTCCCCCGGAACTCGCTCTGGTCTACCGCTTCACCAAGGCAGTGGTGAACGGTGATTTCCACGCAACTGAGATGCGTGAAGAGATTCTGGGAATCTACGGCGACAAGGGCCTCATTGATCTCTCGTCGGCCATCGCCGCCGGACAGGTCTTTCCGGTGCTCAAGCGCACCTTGGGTTTTGGCGAGACCTGCCTGAAGGTGAAGGTCGGCGACGCGGATGTGGCTGCTGCCCGGCCGGAGATAAAGGCCGCGTAGAAAAGAAAGAAGGCGGGGACAATGAACACGACAACGGACACGGACGCATTCGAGGCAGCCCGTCCGGACCTCCTCCGCCTTGCCTACCGGATGACCGGCGGCAGGGCCGAGGCCGAGGACATCGTGCAGGATGCCTGGCTGCGCTGGGCACGCTCTGAGACGGGTGACATTCAAAACCCCCGTGCGTGGCTCTCGCGCACGGTGGCGCGGCTGTCCATCGACCATCTGCGCAAGATCAAGACGCGCCGTGAAACCTATGTGGGCCCCTGGCTGCCCGAACCTGTTGTAACGGACATGCCCGTGCCCACATCTGAAGACCCCGGCCATTCCATAGAGATCGCCCAGGACGTCTCCTGGGCATTGATGACCGTCCTCGAAACACTCAAGCCGGAAGAACGCGCCGCCTTCCTCCTGCGTGAGGCCTTCGAGATGCCCTATCCCGAATTGGCCGCCGCACTTGGCAAGACCGAAGATGCGTGCCGCCAGATGGTGTCGCGCGCCAAGGCAAGACTGCGTGACAACCGCCCACGCTTCGAAGCGACCGACGAAGAGCATGAGACGTTGCTGACCGCCTTTGCTGACGCAGCGCGTGCAGGCGACGTGTCGGCTCTCACCCGCCTGCTCACACCAACCGCAACCCTCACCTCGGACGGCGGCGGCAAGGCCACAGCAGCCCTGAGGGTGATGGAAGGCGCGGAAGAAATTGCCAAGCTGACGGCACACATCGCAAAGACGGCAGACGCGTTTGAAGGCGAGACGGTCCCGCTACGGATCAACGGCCGGCCTGGATTCCTGATCCGGACACCGGAGAAAATCGAAGTCAGCTACTCGATCGACGTGGAGGACGGCAGGATCGCCGCGCTCTATATCATGCGCAACCCAGACAAGCTGGCGCGCCTGATGGACCAGCCGCTCGGCACCGCGTAACGCTCAGCGTGCTGCCAGAGCCTTCTCGCGCTTGGCGATTTCCTTCGCCTTGTTGACCACAACATCTGCCTGCTTGATCGATGCCGCATCAATGAGCTTGCCGTCGAGCGAGACCGCGCCGGCACCGGCCTTCTGGCTGGCCTTCATTTCCTTCAGGATACGCTTGGCGCGCTTCACTTCGTCGGCAGGCGGCGTGTAGAGATCGTTGGCAAGCGCCACCTGGCTTGGATGAATGGCCCATTTGCCTTCACAGCCCAGGATGGCAGACCGTCGGGCCTGGGCGCGATAACCGTCCGGGTCCGAATAATCACCAAACGGGCCATCGACTGGCCGCAGACCATTGGCGCGTGCAGCTGCGATCATCCGCACCATCGGGTAGTGCCAGAGATCCTGCCAGTGAAAGTCACGCCGACCCTGTTCATCCGCGTCCAGGAGAATGCCGTAATCCGGGTTGGGGCCCCCGATATTGGTTGTCTGCATGCCCATCGATGCAGCGAAATCCGCGGCACCGAAATGCAGCGCCTCCAGTCTCGGACTAGCTGCCGCAATCTCATCGACATTCTTGAGGCCCATGGCCGTTTCGATGATCACCTCGAGGCCCAGCTTCTTCTTGCGGCCGGTGGCCGCTTCAATCTGAGTGACCAGCATGTCGATGGCATAGACATCCGCTGCCGTGCCCACCTTGGGGATCATGATCAGATCGAGCCGTTCGCCACTCTGTTCCATGATGTCAATGACATCCCGGTAGCAGTAATGCGTATCGAGCCCGTTGATCCGCAGGGACAGGGTCTTGTCCCCGAAATCCGCTTCGTTGAGCGCCTTGACCGCATTGGCGCGGGCGGCTGGCTTGTCGTCCGGTGCGACCGCGTCCTCAAGATCGAGCGAAATCACATCCGCCGGACCCTGTGCCGCCTTTGCAAAGAAATGCGGGCTGGAGCACGGGACAAAGAGCTGCGAGCGGTTGAGACGTGAGACCGGCGTGCGGACGGGCGTGAAGCTCATGGGATGACTGCTCCGGGGCGGTGTGTTGCATCAGGTGGCGAAAGTCATGCGGCAGAGGGCAAATCCCGTCAACCGGCCTTGCAAAAGCCCTAGCTGTCCCTGCGTCTCCGGGACCTGGGTACTCCCCCTGCGGCCAGCGGATGGTGCTGCTCGACCAGCTGCGCCATCCGCTCATTGAGCACATGGGTATAAATCTGCGTGGTTGAGATGTCCGAATGTCCCAGCATCTGCTGGACCGACCTCAAATCCGCGCCATTCGCCAGAAGATGAGTTGCGAAGGCATGCCGCAAGGCATGCGGCTTGACGATGGTCACATCCACGCCCGCTTCAACGGCGAGGTCCTTCAGCATCTGGCCAAGCCGCTGACGGGTCATGTGGTGCTCAGGGTCTGTCCCCGGAAACAGCCAGCGGCTCTCCTGGCGGCGGGCGGATAGAGCCAATGCCCGCGCCGGCAGCCAGTCTTGGATTGCATCGAAAGCCGCAGGGGTAAGCGGCACAAGCCGTTCCTTGCTGCCCTTGCCGCGTACCAGCAAAACCCTGTCATTCGCCCGCGCTACGGAGAGAGGCAAGCTAACCAATTCGCTGACACGCATGCCTGACGCATAGAGTACCTCCACGAGCGCCAGCAGGCGCAGGGCCTTGCCGCGCCGCGGACCATCCTCAATCGCCGTTGCCTGTCGCGCCGTCTCCAGCAGACGCGACACGTCTTCCATGCTCAGGTCACGTGGCAAAGGACGGCCAAGCCGGGGGGCGTCCACCGCCTGCGTCGGGTCATCCGCCCGATGCCCCTCCCCCAGAAGAAAACGGTGAAACTGCTTGAGTGCCGAAAGCCGCCGCGCCTGCGTGCGTGGCGACAAGTCCCGCGCCGCGAGGGAGGCGAGATAGGCCCTTATCTGGCCTGCGTCCGCCTCATCCAATCCGGTCGGTGCAATGAACTCTGAGAACTCATTGAGATCGTGGGCATAGGCGGTCAGCGTATTGGCGGCCGCTCCCCGTTCAGCGACCAGCATCTCGAGGAAGGCGTCGGCCAGATGGCTGCCCGCGCCGCGTAACCTGCCACGCCTGCTGCCTGTTCCGGCCATCAGCGCCTGGTCTCCGCCATCAAGGTGCTCCCGCCCCATGGGCACGGGCGATGAGAGCCTCAACCGCGATGCGCCGCGCATCATCTTCAAGACCCGAGCGTGACAGCGCCGTCATGATGGCGGCGAGCGAGCCGGGTGTCAGCGCCCAGGGACCGGCCATGCCGATGTCACCGCCCTGCTCAAGCACGGACACGCTGTTGAGCGCAGCCAGGGCGGCTTCACCGGCCCGGCGGCCCTCCGCTGCCACGCGCAACGCCCGCAAGGCACTGTCTTCAAGCCGGATACCGGGCATCTCACGGTCATCGAACTGGGCCCACACGACTTGCGGCACCGGATAGCCGAGGGCAGCAAGGGTCTGGATCTCGAAGGCGGTCAGCCACTTGGCATTCGTGTCACCGCCCTGCAGGCGAACGTCGATGGACTTGAGGGCGATGTCGGGATTCCAGGGCGCAACGAAGGCGGATTGGCCGCGCGCGGCGATGCGCACCAGCGTCTCGAGCCGCGCGGTCTGCGCCGGTGCCGATGCCGCAACGATGCCGATCCAGCCATCAGCCCGTGCTGCATCCCCCAGAAGCGCCAGCGCCTCGGTCATGAACACTGCATTGTCCGCATGCGCCATATTGGGGGCAATGGCCTGAAGCGACCCGGTGAACGCCGGCAATGTCGCCGGCCAGTCACCGACCGGCGTCTCCGCATAGGCCGCAGCGATGGCCCCAAGCCGCGTCACCTGGTCCGGTGCATCCAGCGCCACGGCGAAAGCGCTGGCACGAGGATTGTTATCAGTGGCGCCCGCTACAGACGCTTGCCGATAGATATCCGCAAGATCGAGCGGGCCGATCAGCGCGCGCGCCGCCGCCATTTCGGCAATGCGCAGGCGTGAATCCCAGTCCAGAGACGCGTCAGATGCCAGCGGTGCCAGTAGCGCCGGTTCGGCGCGGTCCGCGATATCCGCCGGCAGCGGAACCGATGCTTCTTCCGACAAGGCAAGATGAAGCCCCGTGAACACTTCATCATTAGGCACATCAAGCGACGGGCCGCCGGCAGCACGCGTCGCCAGAGCAACAAAAGCGGTGTCACCGGGCGCGAATTCACGCACGAGATCAACCGACAGAAGGGCTGCCATTTCAAGTCCGGCCCGCGCCTGGCACAGCGTGCCAAGCTCAAGGGCGAACTGCGCATAGGTATCACCCGGCCCGCCTTCGGCAGGCAGGTGGGTGAGATAGCTGCAGGCGTCCTCCACCTCGCGGCGCGCAAGTGCAGCGCGCGCGGCAGGGGCCGCAGTCTCGACGGTCAAATCCCCATTGGGCAGGAGCGATGCAAGCCGGGTTGTTTCCCGCGCGAACCCAGCCGCATGCAGGGCCTCAAGCTTCAGGCCAAGTATTGACCGTCCGCCGCTTGCTCCCTGAGGCATTTCTCCGCGGGAAATGAGCAGGCGGCGATAGAGATAGCCAAGCGCAGGAGACGGGGGCGGCGGGGCAAGCGAGGCCAGCCCGTCTTCAATGGTCAGCCGGCGGCTGCCGCTCCACAGCATGGGCGAAAGGCCGCCTTCGACAGGCCCGATCAGACCCAGCCCTTCGTCTGCCACGGTGGAAAGCCGTGCAACCTCAATGCCGGTGCCTTCCTCACCAGGCCGCGCTGCCAAATCCTGCGCCGGTTCGAGTGGCGGCAGGGGAGCGGCCTGGCCGGATGGAAAAAAGACCTCAGGCTGGTCGGCATCCTCGAAGGGCGGCGGTGTCACCGATCGCTGCTGTCCACGCACAGGCGGCAGCAGTGATTTCGGCCCCGCAGATCGGGCCAGGGGCGTTTCATTCGGATCGAGGAGCTGTTCGGTCAGTCGCGGCGGGGCTGCAGGGGTTGCCGCATCCTGCGCGGCCGCAAGAGGCACCCGAGCTGCCACCAGGAGCGCCAGAAGGCAGGCCGAGCCCGATAGCCGCGCAAGCTGCCTGTTATTCAGCGAGAATGTCATTGGAGAGGGTCACTTCCACCGTCTCGACTTCCGGCGTCAGGTTTGCACCCATCACCACGAGCGCAATAAATCCTGCCCCCAGAAGAACAAGCACCACAAACAGGAGACGCAGAGCAGTCATTGGACGTTGGCATCCTTGTTGGTCGTATCGAATCGGTGAGGCGGGGCGGAGGCGCCCCACGCACTGGCGGAAGGAAACGCCACCATATACCCCATGAGCCGCCACCTCCCAATGCAAGGCGCCACTTAACGTGCCCCATTTGACGGAATTGCGGCATATCTGGCACTTGCCGCCCACAGGCCCTAGATTGGTGCCTTCGTTTTGTCAGCCTCTGGAAGATCACCCGGTTTCATGTCGTCCCACTCGCCGCACTCCGCCACCGCCACACCCACTGCTCCGGCGCCCTATGGGGGCAAGGCCATCGTGCTGGTGGGGCTGATGGGGGCAGGCAAGACCACCGTGGGCCGGCGCCTGGCCCAGCGCCTGGACCTTCCCTTCGTGGATGCGGATGCCGAGGTAGAAGCCGCCGCAGGCCTGACCATCCTGGAAATCTTCGAGCGTCATGGCGAGCCGGCCTTCCGCGATGGGGAGCGGAAAGTCATCGCCCGGCTCCTCTCCAACGGCCCGCAGGTGCTCGCAACGGGCGGCGGGGCCTTCATGGACCCGGAAACCCGTGCCCGCGTGGCCGAGGAAGGCATTTCCGTCTGGCTGAAAGCGGGTCTCGATGTTCTGATGAAGCGCGTCGGCAAGCGCCCGACGCGGCCTCTTCTAAAAGCCGACAACCCGCGCGCCATCATGGAAAAGCTGATGGCCGAACGAAATCCTGTCTATGCGGAAGCGGACATTGCCCTGGAGACCGGCGAAGGCCCCCACGAGGAAGTGGTTGACCGCCTCGTGACCCTTCTGGAGCCTTATAAGTAACCATGCGCATCTGTTTCCTCTGCCCTGCCCGACCAGCGGACTGGACGATGCCCGGAAATGGGGCCATATCCCTGCGACCATGACCCAGAACCCTTCTGCCCCTGTGCACCACGCAGTTCCCGTAAGCCTCGGCGACCGCTCCTATGATGTCGTTATCGGCAGCGGCCTGCTTGCGCGGGCCGGCGAGACAATTGCCCCGCTCCTGACACGCCCTTTCGCACCCATCGTGACCGATGAAACGGTGGCAGGGCTCCATCTGGAAACACTGACGCGCGCCCTTGAAGCGGAGGGCATCCGCACCGTGCCGATCGTGCTGCCCGCCGGCGAGGCAACCAAGAGCTTCCATCACCTGGAACAGCTCCTCGGTGCACTGATGGACGCCGGTGTCGAGCGGACGGACATGATCATCGCCCTGGGCGGCGGCGTGATCGGCGACCTTGCAGGCTTCGCCGCAGCAATCCTGCGCCGCGGTGTCGACTTCATCCAGATACCCACAACACTTCTGGCGCAGGTGGACAGTTCCGTCGGTGGCAAGACCGCAATCGACGTGCCCCAGGGCAAGAACCTTGTCGGCGCCTTCCACCAGCCGCGGCTGGTGCTCGCGGACACGGGCGCGCTGAAAACACTGTCCGACCGGGAATTGCGGGCCGGCTATGCCGAAGTCGCCAAATACGGCCTGATTGACGACGCTGACTTCTTCGCCTGGCTTGAAACCAACGGCCCCGCCCTGCTGGCCGGTGATGAAGCCCTGCGCGCGGAAGCCGTGATGCACAGCGTGGCCGCCAAGGCCCGCGTCGTGGCCGCCGACGAACGCGAGGGCGGCCAGCGTGCGCTGCTCAATCTTGGGCACACCTTTGGCCACGCGCTGGAGACTGCCGCAGGATACTCGGGCGACCTCCTGCACGGCGAAGCCGTCGCGGCGGGAATGGGTATTGCCTTCGACGTATCCGTGCGGATGGGGCTGTGCCCGGCGGAAGACGCCACCCGCGCCAAGGCACATCTGCGCGCCTGCTCTCTGCCCGCAGGGCTTGCGGATCTTGAACAGCGCAACAGCCTGACCATTCCGGACACGGACGAGATCGTTCGCCTTATGGGTCAGGACAAGAAGGTGTCCCAGGGCCGCATCACCTTCATTCTGGCGCGCGGCATCGGCAAATCCTTCATCTGCAAGGACGCCGACATTGCGGCCATCGCCGATGTGCTTTCTGAAAGGCAGGCTGCGTGATCGAAACCGCCCTGCTCATATCCATCGGCACGATCTTTATCCTGCTGATCCTCTCCGGCTTCTTCTCCGGATCCGAAACCGCGCTGACCGCCACCAGCCGCGCACGCATGCACACGCTCGAGCGCGACGGCTCCAAGCGCGCCGGCATCGTCAACACCCTGATCGAAACCCGCGAACGCCTGATCGGCGCAATCCTGCTGGGCAACAACCTGGTCAACATCCTGGCGTCCGCCATCGCCACCAGCGTTTTCCTCGAGCTGTTCGGCGAGGCCGGTGTCGTCTATGCCACGCTCGTGATGACGGCACTCGTGCTCGTCTTCGCCGAGGTGCTCCCCAAGACCTACGCCATTACCAATCCGGATCGCATGGCGCTCTTCGTGGCCCCGGTGATCCGGGTCGTGGTCTATGCTTTCGCCCCGGTCACCGCGACGGTGCAGTTCATCGTACGGCGCACGCTGAGGCTTGTGGGGGCCAATGTGGATGACAGCGCCGAAGTGTTGTCGGCCCATGAAGAGCTGCGTGGCGCCATCGATCTGCATCACAAGGAAGGCGGCGTGGACACCGATGACCGCCTCATGCTGGGCGGCATTCTCGACCTGCGCGACCTTGAGGTCGCCGAGGTGATGATCCACCGCAAGAACATGCAGACCCTGTGTCTGGATGACGGCCCCCAGAAGATCGTCGATCAGGTACTGGCCAGCCCCTACACCCGCATTCCCCTCTGGCAGGATGATCCGGACAACATCATTGGCGTCCTGCATGCCAAGGACCTTCTGCGCGCCCTTGCGGCCCGCACCGGCGACGCCTCGGGCCTCGACATCAAGGACCTGGCCAGCGAGGCCTGGTTCGTGCCGGAGACGACACCGCTGGTCGAACAGCTCAACGCCTTCCGCCAGCGCAAGTCGCACTTCGCGCTGGTGGTCGATGAGTATGGCAGCCTGATGGGCCTTGTGACCCTCGAGGACATCATCGAGGAAATCGTCGGCGACATCACCGACGAGCACGACGTCGAAGTGAAGGGCCTGCGCCCGCAACCCGATGGCAGCTTCAACGTCGACGGCACTCTGGCGGTGCGGGACCTCAATCGCGCGCTGGACTGGGACCTGCCCGAAGAAGAAGCAATCACCATCGCCGGTCTCGTGATCCACGAAGCGCAGACGATCCCCGAAGTGGGGCAGACATTCTCGTTCTACGGGTTCAAGTTTCAGGTGTTGCGCCGCCACCGCAATCAGATCACGGCCTTGAAGATCATTCCGCCGCGCAAGAGCCAGGCAGCCGAATAGGCGCTATTGCCATTCTTCCGCCGGCGTCATCGCCTTGATCTGGAGCATGTGGATGGGCCCGCGCAATTCTTCTGCGAGGGCTTCGTTCACCAACATGTGACGTTCGATCCGCGACTTGCCGTCAAACACTTCAGACACCACAACCACCTTGAAATGGCTTTCGCCACCGCCCGATGCACCTGCATGGCCCACATGCCGTGCAGAGTCGTCCGTGATGTCCAGCCGGGTCGGATCAAGCGCCGAGGTGAGCTTGGCCTTGATGGTTTCTGCAACACTCATGAAAAAATCCGTCATTTGCCCTGCGCAGGACGCAGGGGGGCCATGAGATAGGGGCCGCTTGGGTTGTTTCGTAACCTCTCGGTTTACATAATCACAGCATGAGTTCCTGGGCCAAATACCGCGAGTTCGTAAAAGTGCCGCCCCGCTCGCGCAATGCTGCCGAGGAGGCGGCGGCCCGGCGCCGTGCGCGCAAGCATGATTGCTCCTGGCCGGGCTGCAAGGCCGAAGGCACCCACAAGGCCCCCGCCAACAAGCAGACGGTGGGCGATGCTCGCCGGTATCGCTGGCTGTGTGAAGCCCATGTGCGCGAGTTCAACAAGTCGTGGAATTACTTCGACGGCATGTCCGATGATGACGTGGCGCGGTTTCAGAAAGAGGCCGCAACCGGCCACCGGCCGACATGGGGCGTCGGGTCAAACCGCGGCGCCGCGGCAGCCAGCCGGTTCGGATTCGTGGGCTCCGAGGCAGACCCCACAGTCTACGACCCCTTCGGATTTGCCACCGACGGCGGCACCACGACCGCACCGGACGGCGCCCGCCGCCGCCTGCGACCGAAGGAAGCGAAATCGCTTGAGACCCTCGGCCTTGACGGGGACGCCACTGCGGACGACATCAAGACCAACTACAAACGGCTGGTAAAGCTGCATCATCCCGACGCCAATGGCGGCGACCGTTCCTCCGAAGACCGGTTACGCAGCGTCATTGAGGCCTACAACTATCTGAAATCCACGGGTTACTGCTGACCTGCGGTTTTTGCTAGAGTGCGGCGCCGTCGGGTGCAGCTGGCACATATTGCGGATTTCCGGGTTCCTTTCCGGTTTTTTGCATGTGTCCTCGGCCCGGGCCTGCCAATATGGTGCCATCCGGCACGTCCTTGTCCCGCGCCCGGCATTACCGGCAGCCCGGGACGAAGCCCGGACAGAGATTTCACCGTCAGCACCGGCAATTGTCCGGTGCCGGCAAACATGCGTGGACCGCGCCCTGAGCGGGCATGGCCACTCTGGTTTCACGGCCCTAAGGTGCTGCCCGACCGGCACCGGGACCGGACCGGCTCAATGGCCGGTGTTTATGTTGAAGAAGAGCGTTGTCAGCCCAATGACCGAGACCAATACCGGAATGATACCGACCCACGCCCCCGACACGACCGTGTCGGTGAAGGAAGTCTTCGGGTTTGATAGCAATCTCACCGTGCCGGCCTTCAAGGAGAAGAGCGACTACGTCCCGGACTTCGACCCGGACTACCTCTTCAACAAGGAAACCACCCTCGCCATCCTCGCAGGCTTTGCTCACAACCGCCGCGTGATGGTTCAGGGCTACCACGGCACCGGCAAGTCCACCCACATTGAACAGGTGGCCGCGCGCCTCAACTGGCCGTGCATCCGCATCAATCTCGACAGCCATGTCAGCCGTATCGACCTGATCGGCAAGGACGCCATCGTCCTCAAGGACGGCAAGCAGGTGACCGAGTTCCGCGAAGGTATTCTGCCGTGGGCGCTGCAGCACCCGGTTGCCCTGGTCTTTGACGAATATGACGCCGGCCGTCCCGACGTGATGTTCGTGATCCAGCGCATTCTCGAAGTGGCCGGCAAGCTCACCCTGCTCGACCAGAACAAGGTCATTCGCCCGCACACGTCCTTCCGGCTGTTCTCGACCACCAACACCATCGGCCTGGGCGACACCAGCGGCCTTTATCACGGCACCCAGCAGATCAACCAGGGCCAGATGGACCGCTGGTCGATCGTCACCACGCTGAACTACCTGCCGCATGACCGCGAAGTGGACATCGTGCTGGCCAAGGCCAAGCATTTCCAGAACGAGGAAGGCAAGAAGACCGTGTCCGCCATGGTCCGGGTCGCCGACCTCACCCGCAATGCCTTCATCAATGGCGACATCTCCACGGTGATGAGCCCGCGCACGGTGCTTACCTGGGCGGAAAACGCGGAAATCTTCTCGGATGTTGGCTTCGGCTTCCAGGTGACCTTCCTCAACAAGTGCGATGAGCTGGAACGTGCCACCGTGGCCGAGTTCTACCAGCGCTGCTTCGGCGAGGAACTTCCCCAGTCCGCGGCAAACCTGGAACTGGCCTGAAGCGACAGGCCTGAAGGCAGGTAATCCGTGTCAAACAACAAGGAAAATCCGGTCGAACCGTTCAAGCGGGCCGTGACACAGGCATTGCGTTCCATCGCGGGGCGCGATGACCTGACTGTCAATTTCGGCACCGAACCGGCAAGCCTGCGCGGCACCACCGTGCGCCTCCCTCTGCCCTCGCGAGAGTTGCAGGCAGAAGAGGTTGCACAGTGCCGCGGCTCGGCTGATTCCATCGCCCTGCGTATCGCCCATCACGACTTGGGCACCCATACCCAGTTGATGCCCGAAGGGGGTACGGCCAAGGCCGTCTTCGAAGCAGCAGAGACAGCCCGTGTCGAGGCGCTCGGCGCCAATGCCATGAAGGGCGTAGCCAACAACCTGACTGCGGCTCTCGAAGACAAATGCGACAAGCGCGGCTTCTCCACCATCACCGATCGCATCGATGCGCCCATCGAAGAGGTTGTGAGCATGCTGGTGCGCGAGAAGCTCACCGGCGCCGAGCCGCCCTCCAGTGCCCGCGCCATGGTGGATTTGTGGCGGCCCTGGATCGAGGAAAAGGCCGGGCCGGATTTCGAGCGCCTGAACGACCTGATCCATGATCAGGAGGCCTTCGCGCACGCTACCCGCGACATCATCGCCGACCTCGAAATGGGCGATGAACTGGGCGATACCCCGGACCAGGCGGACGATCAGGAATCCGACGATCAGGACGAGGGTGATGCTCCCGGCGAGGAGAACATCGAAGGCGGCGAAGCCGAGCAGGCCGAAGGCATGTCCGCTGAAGAGCTCGAGATGGCCGACGGCGACCCCCAGGACGGCGAAGAACAGACCGTTGAGGTGGAGGCCGAAGACCAGCAGGTTGAGGGTGACCCCGAAGACAATGCCGAGGGTCAGCAGCCCTGGCGTCCTGACGGCACTGCCGACAACAACAAGGGCTCAGGCTACAAGGTCTACACGGCAGCCTTCGACGAAGTGATTGCCGCCGAAGACCTGTGCGACGCCGAGGAGCTGGGCCGGTTGCGCCAATATCTCGACCAGCAGCTGCAGCAGATGCAGGGCGTGGTCGCCAGGCTCGCCAACCGCCTGCAGCGCCGCCTGCAGGCCAAACAGAACCGCACCTGGGAGTTCGACCTCGAAGAGGGAATGCTTGATGCCGCGCGGCTGAGCCGCATCGTCATCGATCCCATGCATCCGCTGTCCTACAAGATCGAAAAGGACATGGATTTCCGCGACACGGTGGTGACGCTGCTGCTCGACAATTCGGGCTCCATGCGGGGCCGCCCGATCACCGTCGCGGCCATGTGTGCCGACATTCTGGCGCGCACCCTTGAGCGGTGCTCGGTGAAGACCGAGATCCTCGGCTTCACGACCCGCGCCTGGAAGGGCGGACAGGCCCGCGAGCAGTGGCTCACTGCAGGCAAGCCGCCGGCACCGGGCCGCCTCAACGACCTGCGCCACATCATCTACAAGGCCGCGGACGCCCCGTGGCGGCGCGCTCGGCGCAATCTCGGCCTGATGATGCGCGAAGGGCTGCTAAAGGAAAACATCGACGGTGAGGCGCTGATCTGGGGTCACAACCGGCTCCTGGGCCGGCCTGAGCAGCGCCGCATCCTGATGGTGATTTCCGACGGTGCGCCGGTGGACGACAGCACCCTGTCGGTCAATTCGGGCAATTACCTCGAACGGCATTTGCGCGAGGTCATCGAGCAGATCGAGACCAAGTCGCCGGTCGAATTGATCGCCATCGGTATTGGCCATGACGTCACCCGTTATTACAAGCGCGCGGTCACCATCGTCGATGCCGAACAGCTGGGCGGAGCGATGACCGAAAAGCTGGCGGAACTCTTCGACGACGACCCGAAGGCCATCAAGCAGGCCGCCGCCCCGCGCAAACGGGAAGGCATGCCCCAGGTGCCGCCGCAATCCGTGCCTGCCGCCAAGTAGATATCCGACGCACGAGGACACCCCATGCGTGTTTCTGCCCGCCTCGCAGCCTGTCCGCTCGCGTTGACACTGTCCCTGTGCCTCGGTGCGGGCCCCTTGGCTGCCGACAGCGCAGGCACGCCTGTCGCCATCACCTACGGCACAGTCCCGCTGGATACGGCCGATCCCGACAGCACACTTACCGCGCCTGACGGCAGCAGCCACTTTGCCTGGCGCGGCGGACTTGAACTGCGCTCTGCCGATGAGCGTTTCGGGGGTATCTCCGGCTTGCTGATAGATGCGGACGGTACGGGTCTCACAGCGGTGACCGACACAGGCTACTGGCTCACCGCGCGCCTCTCCTACGACGATGGGGCGCTTTCAGGCGTCTCGGACATGCGGATGGCCCCGATCCTTGATGAGCAGGGAGAAAGCGTGGCCGACAGCAAGAGGCGGGGCGACGCCGAAGGGCTTACGCGCCTTGACGACGGGCGCCTCGCTGTTTCCTTCGAACGCAGACACAGGGTCTGGGCTTATGATGTCGAGGCCCAGGGCTTTGCCGCCACAGCCCGGCCAGTGGACGTATCACCGGCCCTGGCACAGGCAGAGAACAACAAGGGTCTTGAAGCGCTGGCCTCTCTGCCCGGCAACAGGCTGATCGTCATCACGGAAGCGACAATGCGTGCGGGCAATGAGATTCTTGGCTGGCACGTGGCCCCAGGCGGCTCAACAGAGATCAGCCTTGTCCGCCTGCCGCCCTTCGACCTCACGGACATGGCGCTGCTGCCGGATGGGGATGTCCTGACCCTTGAGCGGCGATACAGCCCCCTCGGCGGGGTCGGAGCGCAGATCCGCCGTCTGCCCGCTCCTGCCCTCACCACGGACGCATTGCGGCAGACGCCGCTGGACGGCCCCGTGCTGTATCGCTCGAGCGCCGGTCAGAGCGTGGATAACATGGAAGGCCTAGCCGTGAGGCAGGATGCTGACGGGCGCGTCTTCGCCTACCTGGTGTCGGACGACAACTTCAACCCGCTCCAGCGCACCCTGCTCTTCATGTTCGAACTGACAAGCAACGATTGACCGCCGCCCTTACGCCGCCATCAGGCCCAGGGACCAGACGAGGGCATCAGGCAAGGCATCAGGCAAAGCGATCAGGCACCGCCATACCCGGCGGCAGGCGGGATCATGCCACGCAGCGCATGGTAGATCACCAGCATCACCAGGGTGGCGAAGGCAACAATGCCGAGATGGGCCACGAACCGCTCCCCGAAATCACCGCCAAGCGCATCGTTGGCAAGGCCATGGAACAGGGCGGCAAAGGCAATACCGCCGAACAGCGGCGCCAGAAGCGGCGCCTTCCACCAGGGGCGACCCCGCACCAGGTCGAACACCACCACATTGATCAGCAGCCCGGTCAGCACCGACAGCACCACGGCAATGCAAAGACTCGTGTCGCTGACAGCCGCCAGGACGGGTGCCGGCAGAATGACATGAGCGTCCCCATAGGTGGCATATGCCCAGAAACCGGCAATCAGCCCCGTTGCCAGGGCAAGGCTGCCGAGGGTCACGGGCAGGCCGTAGCGGCGGCCCGTCAGATTGGCGACGAGGAACAGAGCCAGGATCCACACATGTGCCATGGTGAACCAGCCACCGGGTGTCAGGTCGACCCCCGTAACGCGGGCTGCACCGATAAGGGACACCGGCACGTCACGATCAAGGAACGCCAGAACAGCGACCGCGAGAAAGGCCAGGCCGGGCAGCACAAGCTGACCCAGAAACCGGAAAACCGCCGCAAGAATGCTGGGCTTATGATCCATAGACTGATGAAACCGGCTGTCTGCCATAACCATTCCACTCTCTCCTGTCCCCTGATGCCCCAGTCGAGACCTCAATTTCGGGAGAGACCTTGCAGCCTACATGCCAGCCGGGCACATCGCGAGGCCGGCAATAGCCGGATCCCGCACGCACATTGGTAATTGGCAGACGGTCTGAAGCCCGCAGCTAGGCCACCCCGAACCCGGCACCCCCCAAGGCAGCAAAAAGGGCCCGCCCCCGCGAAAGAGGACGGACCCTAATTGGTTAACGTAACAGCCGTGTGAGGCTGTCTTAGGCAGAAGCGGCCTGTGCCTTGGCCAGCTCACGCTTCATGCGGCGCATGTTGAGAGACAGGCTCTCTTCGCGTGCGGAAGCCAGGAACGCGTCCAGGCCACCCTTGTGTTCGACGGAGCGAAGGGCAGCAGCGCTTGCGCGCACCTTCACGTTCCGGCCGAGCTTTTCGCTGGACAGCGTCACATTGCACAGATTCGGCAGAAAGCGGCGGCGGGTCTTGTTGACCGCGTGGCTCACATTGTTGCCGGTCTGGACACCCTTGCCCGTAAGTTCGCAGCGGCGGGCCATGCCCATCTCCTGAATAATCAAACTAAGCGGATTGAGAAGGCGCGGGTATAGGGGGGAAGGCCCCGGTGCGTCAAGCCCGTGGCGCCGAAAACACCGGTAATTTTGCCCTCATACACGCAACGCCTCCCGTTCAGGCAGTGTTCAGGCGCACGAACCGTTAATGGCCGCTAACACCAGAACAACAGGCCCGCGCCGGACACCGTCCGTGCGCCGATAGGGCCTCAGGAGGGCGGCATGCAGCGTAATTGGCGATTCATCGCAAGAAAACCGGTTGAAATGCGGCGGTTTCCTTTTCATCTGGCCGCCATTCTCACGGCATTCGCAACACTTGGCATAGCCGGCATCACCCTGGCAGCCCCCACCCCGCCGAATGCCACCGGAGCAGTAACCGGCACAGGCCCCCGCACCCATCTGGATATCGTCATGGACGCACGCCTTGGCGGCCTCAAATTCGGCTCGATCTCCATGACCGCGGCCTTCGAGGGAGAGGGTTACGAAGCAAAGAGCGTGGTGCGGACGGAAGGCATCACTGACCATGTTTTCCGGCAGGTCTTTGATCTCACCGCCAGCGGTGGCCGCACCGATGACCTGATGCAGACCGCCCGCTACAAGGCCCGCAACATCGACCAGGACAATATCCAGCTCATCGATGTGGCGTATGGCCCGGACGGCGCTCCGCTGGTGGCCGCAGATCCGCCCTATGACAATTCCGACCGCGTAGCGACCCATACAAGCCAGTTGCGCAACACGGTGGATCCCCTGTCGGCCATGATCATCCCCATGGCCGCCCCGACCCCTGACGCCTGCGACCGCAAGATCCCGGTCTATGACGGCCGCCGCCGCTATGATTTCGTGATGTCGTTCGAACGGATGAGCACCCTGGAGGACGCCAAGGGCTATGAAGGCCCTGTTGTTCGTTGCAATGCCGTGCTGGTGCCGATTGCAGGCTACAAGCGTGAAACCATCCGCGATATGCGCCGCGACCCCATGCCCATCAGCGTGTGGCTGGCACCTGTGACCGGCGCCAATGCACTCGTGCCTGCACGCATTGAGGTTTCAACACCCCTCGGCACGCTGGTCGCCCGCTCCACCCGCTTTGAAGTTGCCACCGGTCTGCCCGCCCGCGCCTCGGCCAAATAAACCTCGCACGGCACCTCACCAAGGCTCAGGGACTGCGCCCGGGCCGCTTTGGCTGTAAAACGGACATTAATCCGCGCTATGGAGCATGGCGGGAGCGGGGAGACTGTGTGCTCCTCACGGGTCCAAGCCTCGCGGGGCACTGAACAAGGTAGATCAATGCGCATCCTGAATGCCCCGTTACACGTCTCCGCTTTTCTGGCAGCCCTGCTGGCAGCCCCTGCGGCACAAGCCGCGGTCGCGGTGGACTATGTAATGTATGTAGGCGGCGCAAAGATCGGCACGCTTACTCTTTCAGCCACACTTGAGCGTCAGCGCTACCAGCTCGAAACCCGCATCAAGACCGAAGAAGTAGCCGGCACCACGGAGGACGCGACCCTGACCCTGTTCGCTGCAGGCGCGCAGGAAGAAAACGCAGTGAAACCGCAGATTTTCACATCCGATTATGTGACCGCTTCCGGCCTGTCGAGCCAGTTGCAGATCACCTTCAACAAAACAGGCCCCGCCAGCGTGCTTGCCCTGCCCCCGCCCAAGCGCAAGCCGGATCTCCTGTCGGACTTCCACAAGAAAGGCGCCTTGGACCCTGTAAGCGCGCTGCTGGCACTGTCACCGGAGCTCTCAGCAGCATCCAAGGGTGCCCCGTGCGGCGCACCGGTCCCGGTTTTTGACGGATGGCGTCGCTTCGACATCACCGTCGCTTATGAAGGGGAAACCAATCTCGAGGCCGACGAAGGCTATTCCGGCCCCGCCCATAAATGTGAAGGGCGCCTGACCCCGGTTGCAGGTTACAGTGCGGATGCGATGACCCGGCTGAAAGAAGACCCGCAGCGGGTGGAAGTATGGCTAGCACCGCTCAATGCCGCCGGGTTCCTCGTGCCGGTGCGCATTATCGCGCCTACGCCCTATGGCGGCGCGGTGATCCGCAGCACCGAGATCCGCGAATACTGACGCAGGGGATTTGGCCCAAGGCAAAGCCCCTTGTCCGTTGAGGAGGCTTTGACCATGCGTGCCGTGCCAGCCTGTTCGTCCAACATTTCTGCAAGAAAAGCCTGTGCACTTGCCCTAACGGCATTTGTCGGCTTCGCGGCGCTCCCGCAGTCGGCCGCAGCCATGCCTGCGCCGGTCACGGAGACGCGGGGTACGAATGAAGCGGAAAGGCCGCAACCTGACGGCCCGACCATCCGCCTGACCTACGAGTTCTATGGCGCAGGTCTGTTACTCGGGACGCTGGAGACCACCGCTGTCATCTCTGACACGGATTACAACATCACCACCCGCGCTGCGACCGCCGGGTTGGCGGACAGCATTGCGGACGCCGAATTGGAATCCAATGCGGTCGGCCGGTTGACCGAGGACGGCCCGGCGCCGGAGCGGTTCCGAACCGCGTCAGACTCCCGGTTCGGCGCACGCGCCCTCGAAATGGTCCGCAATGGCGAAGGGACTTTCGACGTCAGCGCCGAGCCGGCCCTCGAACCTCAGCAGGCCGCTGCGCTGCGCTCGGGCCTTGCCATCGGCACGGTCGACCCTCTGACCGCAAGCCTTTATTCGTCGTTGCGCCCCGCTGACCGGGCCTGCTCCGAGCGGGTCAAGGTCTTCGATGGCCGCCGCGTATTCGCACTCGATTTCAAGCGGACAGGCGCTGAAGCACTCTCCGCGAGCAATCAGGCTGTTTATGAAGGCGACACCATTACCTGTGATCTCAAATATGTGCCCCTAGCGGGCCAGAGCCGCGAATGGAAGCTGCAGGAAGCCCGCGATCCCTCCCCGCCGATTAAGCTGTGGATGGCACCGTTCAAGGGCGCAGGCGGCAAACAGGACATTCTCCTTCCGGTGCGGCTGCAGCTGCGCACCCCGTTCGGGTCAGCCCTAGTGCACCTCACAAAGGCAGATATCAGTGGTGAGCCGATGATGCAGGCCAGCATGTCCCACAACCGCTAAGCACTCCGCGCTACGCCCGCTAAATGGCTGGAAACAAATATTTTTAGCGTTAGGCGCAGATTTACAAGTTCGATGGACAATCAGCTGGACGCAACCTGCCTGTCTTATGCCTGAACAGGCTGTGCCGCAGGGCTGCGTTCAACAAGGTTTGCCTTCGAGCGGAGTTCCACGTGGCCAACGGCCCCAAGCCCCTGCAGCTAGATCGCCTGCACTCCCGTGCGGCCACGCCGACCATGCATGGCGACGCGATCCAGCGGGCGATGTTCAACCGCATCATGAGCAATCACAGGGCGCTGCCGCTCCTGTTCCCGCTTATCGGTGTGTTGGTCATTGCCACGCTGACCACGACGGTGTCGCGGCCCGTGGTGCTGATGTGGGCTGTCGCCGTGGTGGCGATCTGGGCTGAAATCGCGCTGTTCTCGATGCGCTATTTCGCAGGCCGCCTGTCATCGGACCCGCGCAAGCTGAGCACGTCACTGGCCCTGCGCTACCTCAACGCCAACGCTGTCTGGTCGGCGATGCTGGTGATGTACTGGTCGCCAAGCAGCCAGGGGCAGGACTTCTTCCTGCTGCTGCTTTTTATCTCCCACCTGTCCGTTGCCACGGCCACCACTGCCTATGAGTGGCGCATCTATTTTGCCTGCACCCTGCCCATCACATCTGCGATCGCGGCAGCCTGCATATTGTCCGGCGACGGCATCTATTACGGCGTCGCGGCCCTCATCGTGCTCGTCTATCTGTTCATGCTCACCGTAGCGAAGCAGATGATCGCCCAGGCGGAGTCCGCCATTGCCCTGCGCCTGGAGCATGATGACCTCATCCGGGATCTGGCCAAGGCCAAGGCCGGATCCGACAGCGCCCTGCGGGAAGCGGAACAGGCCAATGAGCGCCTCAAGTCCAGTGAACGCCGCTTCCGCGCACTGGTCGATAATGCTTTTGACGGCATCGCCATCATTGATCCATCCGGCAACATAAAGTTCACCACCGATGCCGTGGCCCGCATGTTCGATGCAACACCGAGCCAACTGGTGGACTACCCGGCGGCCAAGCTCGCGACCGATGAATATCTGCCGGTGATGGAAAAGACCTTCTACGAATTGCTGGAAGCCCCGGGCAACAGGTCGGAACTCGCGGTCTGGGCCCGCACTTTCTCGGGCCGGAAGATCTGGATCGAGACGTCCGCCAATAACATGGTGGATGATCCCAGTATCGGCGGCGTCGTGATGAACGTGCGCGACGCTACCGAACGCATGAACACCGACAGCGAACTCCAGATGCATCTGAGCGTGCTGGAGAAGCTTGCCACGAATGCCAGCATGGAAGACGTGTTGACCGGTCTGGCCGAAGCGATGGAAGCGCTCAAGCCGGGCATGCGAGCCACTGTTCTTCTTCTCGACGACGACAACCGCTTTCATGTGGCAGCAGCACCCTCAATGGCGCCGCTCTACCGCGAGACCTATGAGGGCATGGTGGCCGACAGCGACGCCGGTCCGTGCGGCCAGGCAGTCGTGAGAGATCAGCAATTGATCATGGCCAACGCATCCACCCATTGGGCTTTCAAGGGGCGCGAAGCCATAGCCGAGGCTTTGGACGTTGGCGCGGCATGGTCGCACCCCATTCATGCCCGCGACGGGCGTGTGTTGGGCGGGGTCACCATGATCTACCGCCGTCCCGGCAGCCCCAGCAGCGACGACGTCAATTTCCTTGAAGGTGCCGCCAAGCTCGCCGCGCTGACCATCGAGCGCCGCCGCGCCGACCAGCGTCTGTCCGAAGCCCTGCGTGCTGCCGAGATCGCCAACCATTCAAAGAGCCAGTTCCTGGCCAATATGAGCCATGAGCTGCGCACGCCGCTCAACGCAATCATCGGCTTCTCGGAAATGATCCGTGAGGAAATGTTCGGCCCTGTCGGCGCGCCGGAATACAGCAAATACATCGGTGACATCCATTCATCCGGCCGCCACCTGCTCGCGCTCATCAACGACATTCTGGACATCTCCAAGATCGAGGCCGGCCAGTTCGAGCTGGATGAGACGTGGATCGACCTGGCGACCTCGGCCGCCTGGTCAACCGATCTGGTGCGCCACCGCGCTCACGAAAACCACGTGACCCTGACGGTTGAAATCGACGATGCCCTTGAACGGGCCTTCGTGGATGAGCGGGCAATCAAGCAGATCCTGCTGAACCTCCTGTCCAATGCCACAAAGTTCACGCCCGCAGGCGGAACGGTGACGCTCTCCATGCACCCGGACCCGGCATCGGGCGATCTGCGGATTGCTGTGTGCGACACCGGCATCGGGATCGAACCCCATCTCATCAGCAAGGTTATGGAGCCCTTCGGACAGGCGGAAGGCCCCATGGCCCGCAGCTTCGGCGGCACGGGCCTTGGCCTGCCCATCACCAAGTCGCTGACCGAACTACACGGCGGCACGCTGGCGCTGGACAGCACGCCCGGAGAGGGTACCTGCGTGACCATCACCCTGCCGGAATGGCGCCTGCGCGCCACCAGCCCCGACAGCCCCGCGGATGATGATCCGCAGGGCCTCGAGGCACGCACTGCCTGAGTGCGGCGGGTTACTTGCCGATAAATCCGAACAGGTGACCGCCAACCTTGCGCATCTGGATCTCTTCCGAGCCCTCGGTGATCCGGTACCGGCGATGGTGGCGATAGATGTGCTCGAACGGCTTGTGTCGTGAATAGCCGATACCCCCATGCACCTGCATCGCTGTATCAGCAGCCTGGCACACCAGCCGGTTTGCCCGGTAGTTGCACATGGATACCTTGTCCGACAGAAGCTTGGCGACATCCGGCTTGGCCATCTGGTCCATCTGCCAGGCGGTCTTGAAGATCAGGGTCCGGATCATTTCGCAATCCGTATGCAGCTCCACCAGCGGGAACTGGATGGCCTGATTGGCTGCAAGCGGCTTGCCGAAGGGTTTGCGCTCCTTGGCATACCGAACGCTTTCGTTCACGCAATACTGCGCCGCGCCCACGCTGGAGGCTGCCTGCCGGATGCGGTTCTCATGCACGAAATGCTGTGCCAGTTGAAGCCCGTGGTCGATGCCGCCCAAATTTTCATCCGCCGGCACCCACACGTCTTTGAACGCAATCCGCGGATGGTCCGTCGGCATGTTGAAGGTCCACAGATATTCCTCGATCTCGACGCCCGGCGCGTCCATCGGGACGATGAAGCACGTAATGCCCACCGCCGACCCGTCATCGCCAGAGGTGCGGGCGAACACGAAGTCATGGGTCGCCACATGAACGCCCGTGTTCCACATCTTCATGCCATTGATGAGATAGCCGTCCACGCCGTCACGGGTCTCCGGCGTCGCACGTGTCTCCATCCAGGTTGCATCCGACCCATGGTCCGGCTCGGTGAGGCCGAATGCCACCCGGACGGATCCATCCAGCGTGCCGCCGAGGTATTTTTCCTTCTGCGCTTCAGTGCCGAAGTCCCGGAACATCAGCGCCGTCGGGAAATTGCCGACGATGGAGCTTTCATTCTGAAGGTCGTTGTGCAGACCCAGGCCCTTGGCTGCCAGGTGCTCGCGGATCACCGCCATGCCGAGATTGGTGCCATCCTGACCGCCATATTCCTTCGGCAGCGCATAGCGCAGGTGACCCGCCGCGTCAGCGCGCCGGCGCATTTCCCCCAGAAGCTCTTCCCACTCCTCGCGCGGCAGGCCCTGATTGTCCCAATCTGTCCGCGCATGCTCGCGGCGATGATCGAAGAACCGCTCATTGTCGTCCTGCGCCTGCAGCGGCTTGATTTCCTTGTCGATGAAGTCGTCAAGCACGGCCAGATAGTCGGTGATCTCCCTGGGGATGGTGAAATCCATTATGCGTCTCCCTGATGCCGAAGGGTCTGTGCCTTCGGCGTTTGCTGTTGTCGGTTTCACAGCAAGTCTAGACTCGGGTCTTGCGAAAGGTCACCCGCCCAAATGCCTTCACGGCCCGCGAAAACCCGTTAACGCAGGGTCACCGGTGCATGCGCACAAGGTGCAGGCCCTGGCGTCCCACGCACCCGGGAGCCGCAACATCTAGCGGTGAACGAACCGGGAATAGGCGCATGTCAGTGATTCGGACGCCCTTCGTTCACGGGTTGGTCCGTTTCGTAAATCGACTGCCCGATCTCCCTTGGAAAACAACGCAGAATTCACCTTGCCAATCAGGTGGGCGAGACCCAAGGTGCGCGCCGTCATGGCCCGCCGTTCCCAGCCCACGCGTATGATGAGTTCGACCGCCAGCCCGCGCATGGACGCGGATGCCCGCGTCTGGGCCCTGCTCGGCCCGACCAATACCGGCAAGACCCACCTGGCAATTGAGCGCATGCTGGGGCACGAAACCGGCATGATCGGCCTGCCGCTGCGGCTGCTCGCCCGGGAGGTCTATGACCGGGTGAAAGACCGTGTGGGCACGATGAACGTCGCGCTGATCACCGGCGAAGAGAAGATCATCCCGGATAATCCGCGCTACTGGGTGACGACGGTCGAAAGCATGCCTGTCGGCGTGCCGGTGGATTTCCTAGCGGTCGATGAGATCCAGCTCTGCGCAGACCCTGAGCGCGGGCATGTCTTTACCCAGCGCCTCATGCATGCCCGCGGCGAACTGGAGACGATGTTCCTGGGCGCCGACACGATCCGCGGCCGCATCAAGGACCTGGTGAAAGGATGCCGCTTTGAGCAACGGCCCCGCTTCTCCGAACTCACCTATGCCGGGTCGAAGAAGATCTCCCGCCTGCCTCGCCGCTCCGCCGTCGTCGCCTTTTCCTCCGACCAGGTCTACGCCATCGCAGAACTCATCCGCCGCAATCGCGGCGGGGCGGCTGTCGTCATGGGTGCCCTGTCGCCGCGCACGCGCAATGCCCAGGTGGCGCTCTATCAGTCGGGCGATGTTGATTTCATCGTCGCAACCGACGCCATCGGCATGGGCCTCAACATGGATGTGGACCATGTGGCCTTTGCGAGTCTGGAAAAATTCGACGGCCGCCACCACCGCGCCCTGACCTCAGCTGAAATCGCCCAGATTGCAGGCCGTGCCGGCCGCTACATGAATGACGGCACCTTCGGCGTCACCGGCCAGGCCCCGGCGCTGGACGAGGAGCAGATCGAGGACATCGAAGAGCACCGCTTCGATCCTGTTCGGATGCTGATGTGGCGCAACAGCAACCTCGATTTCGCGTCGCTCTCGCACTTGTTTGACAGCCTGGACATGCCGCCCCCCGCCAAGGGTCTGATGCGTGCGCGCCACGCGACAGACGCAGCCGCTTTGGCGCTGATGGCACGCGATCCGCGGGTCAAACCGCTGGCAACCGGGCGGGATGCCGTCGAACGCCTGTGGGAGGTCGCCCAGGTCCCGGATTTCCGCAAGGTGATGATCGACGAACATGCGAGCCTTCTGGCCAACATCTATGATCATTTGATGCGCAATGATGGCGCCAGCCCAGGACGCATCCCGGAAGACTGGTTTTCCAGCCAGACAAAACGCACCGACAGGACCGACGGGGATATTGACACGCTCGCGTCGCGTCTGGCGCATATACGCACCTGGACATATGTGGCCAACCGCGCGGACTGGCTGGAAGATCCTGTCTATTGGCAGGGCGTCACGCGCGCGATAGAGGATAGGCTGTCGGACGCATTGCACGAGCGGTTAACGCAGCAATTCATCGACCGGCGGACGAGTGTGCTGCTGAAAAGACTGCAGCAGAGAGAGGATTTGATGGCGTCAGTAAGCGCAGAAGGCGAAGTGATGGTGGAAGGCGAGTTTGTCGGCCGCCTGGCAGGGCTGGTGTTCGTGCCCGACCCGCGCGCCGAAGGCGTTGACGGCAAGGCCCTGCGCGCTGCCGCCGACAAGGTCGTGACTGGCGAGATCGAAGCCCGCGCCCGCCGCATTGCCGCAGCCGAAGACACAGCCTTCGAGTTGACCGAGCATGGCCGCATCATGTGGGAAAGCGCCGCAATCGGCCGCCTTATCGCGGGGGGCGATCGCCTCTCGCCGAAGGTGGAACTGACATGCGGCGAAGAATTGCAGGCTGCCGACCGCCTGGCCGCGACCCAGCGGCTGGAGAAGTTCGTCGAAGCCCATATCGCCAAGGTACTAGAGCCGCTGATCAAGCTGCGTGATGCCGACGACGTGACGGGCCTAGCCCGCGGCGTGGCCTTCCGCCTGGTGGAAGCGCTGGGCGCCATCCGTCGGGACGAGGCCGCCGATGACATCACAGCCCTCGCTCAGCCGGACCGCGCCATGCTGCGCAAATACGGCGTGCGCTTCGGGGCATTCTCGATTTTCCTGCCGGCATTGCTGAAGCCCGCGCCCGCGCATCTGATCCTGCTGCTGCACGCTGTCTTCGGATCCGGCAACGCCACCATCGACCTGCCGACACCGCCTGCGCCGGGTCTCACCTCGGCCCCGACAGAAGACAATGTGCCGGACTTCTTCTATCCGGCACTTGGCTTCCGCGTGTGCGGGCCTCGGGCTGTACGCCTGGACATGCTGGAACGTCTGGCCGACGCCATCCGGCCCAAGATTGCTGCACGCGCCGAACTGGGCCATGGCTACGGCGGCGCCGGCTTCGTGGCGGACGCCGACCTGATGTCGCTCGTGGGTTGCTCCGGCGAGGCCTTTGATGGCCTGCTTGCCTCGCTCGGCTTCAAGCCGCAGACGATCCGTGTAAAGAAAATGCCGGAAGCAAAGCCCGTGGAAGACGCGGCTCCGGCAGCAGATGCTCCCGCCGAAGCTGCCCCGGACGCCAGCGGAGAGGCAACCCCGCAGCCGGCGTCCGACCCAGGGGAAGCAAACCCACAGGAAGCAACCCCACAGGAAGCTACCGGGGCGCCCGCAGCCGAGGAAACCGCAACTACAGAGACAGATCCGACGGCCAAGCCAACTACGGCAGAAAACGCTGTTTCTGAAACCGAAATTGCCGCAACGGACGCTGCCGAAGACGCATCAGAGACCGCCGCCGCTGATGACGCCAACGCCGATGATGATGGCATGGAGGAGATTGTCCTCTGGCGCCCGGTGCGCAAGAACCGCGGCCCCCAGGGCCCGAGGAGCCGGGCCGCGGATGGCGAACCCAACGCGCGGACCGGTGGGGGCGGCAAACCCGGCGGCCCGACCCGCGGCAAAGGCCCGCGCAAGGGCGGCAAGAAAGGCGGCCCAAATGCCGGCGGCAAGGGAGGCAACAAGGGTCCCCGCCAGATGTCTGCCCGGCCGCCTCGCTCGGACAAGCCCGTGGATCCGGACAGCCCGTTTGCTGTTCTCAGCCAGCTCAAGAACAAGAGCTGACCACCCTTGGCCGCGCAAAAGCGCTCTCTGCCCCTTCCCGAAGCCGTGCCTGAGGCCGGTGGCGAGAAGCAACGCATTGACCGCTGGATGTGGTGTGCGCGCTTCTTCAAGACCCGGTCCCTGGCCGCGAAATTCGTTGCAACAGGCAAGGCACGGGTGAACGGCACCCGCGTGGCAAAAGCGGCCTTTCTGGTGAAAGCGGGGGACATGATCACCTTCCCTCTGGGGGACCGTATTCGCGTTGTGGAAGTAACCGGCTTCGTGGAGAAACGCGGGTCGGCGACCATCGCGGCGACCCTCTATGCGGATCACAGCCCGCCACCGTCACCTAAAGAAGGTAAGGCGTCCGCGGCCCACAATCCGCGCCCTGATGCCGCACCCGATAGCCGCGACCGTGCCCGACTCCGGCGCTTGAAATCACAAGGCTGACGTCTGATATCCGCGCCAAGGACCGCAGGGTGAGGCAGGCAGCACATTGCCCAAAACCCATACGGGAACTGTGAAAACCTGCCTTCTCCACAAGGGGTTGCGAGGCGGGCCAACCTGTTCGTATAAGCGCACGCAATTCTCGACCCGGGCTGTCGCGGGCGGTTTGAGGGGGATCCGCCCTCGTCCGCGTCGGCCAACTGGAGCTCCGCCGAATGACCTATATCGTCAACGACCTCTGCATTAAGTGCAAATACACCGATTGCGTGGAGGTGTGCCCGGTCGACTGCTTCTATGAGGGCGAGAACATGCTGGTCATCCACCCGGATGAATGCATCGATTGTGGCGTTTGCGAGCCGGAATGCCCGGCAGAAGCCATCAAGCCCGATACCGAAAGCGGGCTCGAGAAGTGGCTCGAGGTGAATGCCAAATATGCGGAGGTCTGGCCGAACATCACGGTCAAGAAGGACGCGATGCCCAATGCCGACGCCCTGGCGACCGAAGAAGGCAAGTTCGAGAAGTATTTCTCCGAAGCCCCCGGCGACGGTGATTGAGCTGCCCCGGATTCCCTCGGAGCGGGCTTCTGTTAACCATCTTTGTGATGGCCAGAGGCCCCAAAACGGCGTCCTGACAGCGATTTAAGCGGCTTCCGCAGGCGGAAGGTCCCCGCACTGACTTTATTTTTCCCCGTTTTTAAGGTAGGGTGTGGGACTGCCGTGGGGAAAATAACCCTGCGCGTGCGCCGGATATGCCCTCAGGCTGCCGGCTCACGGCTTAAGGCGTATCACTGTCTTCGACGCGGAATTGCCGTTTAGCAGGCGTTTCTCCGGGCCAAACCTGCTCCGCCGGGAAATCGTCGACCTGCCAGACCCCGCGTATGTGAAGCCGGTGCCCGTCCTGTTCGCACCTGACCCTGGCCCGCTGGGTCCAGACCTCGTCTGGCCCGGCAGGGGACCTTGTTGCGGCAACCTGACGTGCTCCGGACGTCGCCTGAGCCATTTGTATTGACCCCGCGACGGGGCCCGCCGGCATTACAATGCCGGTACGGCGCCGCCGCGCAGTGTGGAACGAAGCATGGCCGCTAAGAAGAAGACTGCATCCAAGAAATCGGAATTCAAGGCGAATGATTTCATCGTCTACCCCGCCCATGGCGTTGGCAAGATCACCGGCATTGAGAAGCAGGAAGTGGCCGGTCACGCGCTGGAGCTGTTCGTGATCAGCTTCGAGAAGGAAAAGATGACCCTTCGCGTGCCCATCACCAAGGTGGAATCTGTCGGCATGCGCCGCCTTGCCGCCGACGATGTGGTGGCGCAGGCGCTCAAGACCCTCAAGGGACGCGCGCGCGTGAAGCGCACCATGTGGAGCCGCCGTGCGCAGGAATACGAAGCCAAGATCAATTCCGGCGACCTGATTGCCATTGCTGAAGTGGTGCGCGACCTGTATCGCTCCGACAAGCAGCCGGAACAGTCCTATTCGGAGCGTCAGCTCTATGAACAGGCACTGGAACGCATGGCCCGTGAAGTCGCCGCCGTCGAAAAATCCACCGACGACGAAGCGATCACCAAGATCGAAGGCGTCCTTGCCAAGGCACCGAGCCGCAACAAGGCGGAGAAGGAAGACGAGGAGAAGGCTGCGTAACAGCGCCCTCCCCGTCCCAAGGAAAGACCCCGGCCTCCTCTGGAGCGCCGGGGTTTTTCTTGCCCGAACGACAAGGCTCACCAAGACACCCGGGCCTGATCCTGCAATCCGCTCGCACCTGCATTTTTCGTCTGAGTTCCTATGCAAATCCGCAACTCATTTGGCTGATTTGCGCCAAAGCAAGATTGATCCGCAACACGCCCCATCTCCGTATATGCCGCAGAGACAGTGCTATGGCCGGTGCCGGATGCCGTCCCGAAAGGGCACCCCACCTCGCCATGGCCCAAACAGTCAACGAGTGCACAGGGGCATAGACCAATGGCCACATCCGCCGTTTCGTCACAGGGGTCCGACCGCAGGTTCATCCGCACGGCTATGAAAGCGCCGCTGCTGGAGGCTGACCACGAGTTAAATCTCGCGCGGGCCTGGCACGAGCACCAGGACGAAGACGCCCTGCATGAGCTGACATCCGCCTACATGCGCCTTGTCATCGCCATGGCCGCAAAATTCCGCGTCTACGGCCTGCCCATGGGTGACCTCGTGCAGGAAGGCAATGTCGGCCTGATGCAGGCCGCACAGCGCTTCGACCCGGAACGAGGCGTGCGGTTCTCCACCTATGCCTCCTGGTGGATCCGCTCCTCGATTCAGGACTACATCCTGCGCAACTGGTCGATCGTGCGCACCGGCACGACCGCTGCCCAGAAGTCCCTTTTCTTCAACCTCCGCCGCCTGCGCGCCCTTATCAACGACGGCGGTCGCGCCAGCATGACCCCCGAGGGCCGCGACTTCATCGCGGACAAGCTACGCGTTCCGCTACGGGACGTGGAAGCCATGGAATCCCGCCTGTCAGCGTCGGACCGTTCGCTCAACGCAACGGTGCCGGGTGCGGAGGGCGGCGAAGGCGCCTCCATGGAATGGCAGGATATGCTCGCGGATGACCGTCCGGACCCGGAGGATCAGACTCGCGAAGCCCATGACGCCGAAGTGCGCCGCCGCTGGCTGGCGCGCGCGCTTGAGACATTGAATGAGCGTGAGCTCTTCATCATCAAGCGCCGTCGCCTGAGTGAGGACGGTCAAACCCTGGAGGCCCTGGGTGAGCAGCTGGGCATATCGAAGGAGCGCGTGCGCCAGGTCGAGCACCAGGCACTCAACAAGCTGCGCGCAGCCCTGCTGAAAGAAACAGACGACATGGAAAGCATGCTGGAAGACGATTAGTCCCGCTTGGGAACGTAGTTCTACTCCACCACCAGCTTCACTGTCTGGCCCGGCAAAACGCCTTCAGTGCCGCTGAGACCGTTGAGCACGCGGAACCGTTCCTCCGCGGCGGTATCGAAGGCCATTAGCGAAGCCAGGCTTCCAACCGTATCGCCCCTGCGGACTTTACGTGTTTCGACGAGGAATGGTTTGGCGGAGGCCGCCTCACTTGCTGACAACCGGCTGAAGCTCAACACCATCTCCCGGATCGCGGCTTCCATGCGTGCGGTTTCGCGCGGCGGCGTGGCGATGAGAAAGCGATAGACGCCCTCCCCATCCCCGGCGTCATAGGCAACCAGCCGCACATCCTTTCCCTTCACACGCGTCACCCCGGTGGCCGCAGGGATGCCGTTGATGGTGAGGGATTCCACGCCCTTCAATTGCGCGTCCCGTGCCCACACGCGGGTCAGGTAAACAGCCATGGTGGCCGCCCCACGCCGTGCACCGCCATCGAACTTAAGTTGCGCACCAGACGAATGCCGCGCGGACACAGCCTTCGATGAGTTCGTCATCTGAAAGCCCTCCGGCACCTCAAAGGCAAAGCGCAATTCCGGGTGGATGAACCGACGGCCGCGTACGTAACCTTCCTTTGGGTCGTCGCCATAGAGCATGCCGTCGATGGCAGCAAAATGCGCCTCTTCGCCTGTACGCCGCGAGGCGGGCGGAATGCCTGTTCCCTGTGCCTGAGCCCGCGTATCCCGCACTCGCTGACCGGTCGCCGGATGCGAAGCAAGCCAGTCCACCCGGTTGGGGTCATACCGCGCGCCCTGCAATCTGGCGTGAAGCGCGCTCTGATCGCCCAGCGACTGAAGAAATGACGGCGCCGAGTAGGGGTCATAGCCCGCACGCACGAGCATATCGAGCCCCACCTTGTCGGCCTCGTTCTCCTGGTCACGGGAATAATCCGCCAGGTAGCCGGATGCACCGATATTGAAGATCTGGTTCACCAGATCGCTGCCTACTGCAAGACCGAGCACGGCACCAAGGATTGTGGCGCCAATTGCCTGGTTCTGCCGCCCGCGTCCATGCCGCTCCGTGACATGCGCAATTTCGTGGCCGATGACGCTCGCAAGTTCAGCTTCGGAATTTGCCAGCGAAACGAGGCCCCGGGTGACATAGACATAACCGCCGGGCAGCGCGAACGCATTGACCACCGGACTATTGAGCACCGTGACCCGGAATTCCTCGTTAGGCATGTTGGATGCAGCCGCCATCCGCGCTGTGATCCGCGCCACGTAAGGGCCGACCTGCGGGTGATCATAGACGCCGCCATACTGCGCAACGATCTGCTCATGCGCGTTGGCACCCTGTTGCTTCTCGCGCTGCGACAGCTGCGCCTGGGCCGCCGGCGGCATGAGTCCCAAGACCAGGAGGGCAATCAGCCCTGCCACCATCGGCGCGAACCGTTTGGCTAGTGGCAGGGAGAAGACAGCGGCAATCATTCAAGCACCTCGATCTGCTCGGGATGCGTGACATCAATGCTGGGACCGTTGAAATTCCGCAGCCAGCCGCGCACCCGCACAATGCGGCCTCCATAGGCCACAGGGTCAATACCCGCCTCGCGAAACCGTTTCATGTCACGGGGGGCGATGGTTGCGGTGAAATCATCCCGGTAATTCGTGCCGAAATTGAGGTAGGCCCGCCCACGCACCAGCGTTGCCTCCCGTACCCGCCCCTGAACAAGCTCATAGGACCCCTCCCGGTTCCCCAGTTGCCCTTCATCTTCAGCGGCTAGGATGCGGTAGGCGGCAAGCGCCCACATGCCCTGTCCCGAGTCACGCGCTTCGGCTTCCGCCGCCAGGAGTTCATCAAGACAGGCCCTGTTGTCTGGAAAACTGTAGACACGGGCCAGCCCCAGCCGGAGCATTTCCTGCTGGAACCAAAGATGTCCGCCATCGGGCTGCAGCACATAGGTCTGGGCCAGCCGCCTTCCATGCCGGTCCATATCCGCGCCGCCCGACCAGAGGACCACGCGTTGACCATCAAGCAGCTGCACCGCCGCATCCCGTGCCTCATCTGCCAAAGGCCATTTCTCGAAGCCGCGGCGGCCAAGCGGTAGCTTGGGAGCCTGAAGCCCGACCATCCGCACTTCGCTGCGATCATCGAGCACCACCGTGTCTCCATCGACGACCTCAATCACCTCGAAGATGCGGCCGGCATCAGGAGGGGGAACAGCACAGCTTGTGGAATGGGCCTGCTCACACCCGGCAAGCACAACCAGCACACCCGCCAGAAGCACTGCAAAGCCGAGGCTGCCACTACGCTTGTGGCACATGGGCAACATTTTTGTTCCTTTCCCCAACCAGGCACAGGCCCTGACAAGCTCGTTATTTGCGCTCAGACCACGCTTGCCACTACTATTGCGCCGGGTTTGACATGGATTCCGCCCAATTGAGCGGCGGCACCAGGGGAATATCAAGTGAAACATCTTCTTACCGGGCTGGCCGTCGCGGCTGCCGCAGCATTCTCGTTCGTGGCTGGCGCCACCACTTCCGCGCAGGCCGAAGAACTGGCCGCCTCGCAGCCGGCTCATCTTTATGTCGGCGCGGGCTTCTTCGATGTCGGTGACAGCTCTGAGGAAGCCTCCGCTGTTTTCGATATCGGCTACATCCCTGACTACAACATCATCTGGGAAATCCGTCCGCTGGTCGGCGCCTTCGTCAACACGGACGGCGCGGTCTACGGTCATGTCGGCTTTTCGCGCTCCATCTTCCTCACCGACAATTTCCTGACCCGCCTGCAGGTGGGCTTCGGTGCCTATGGCGAGGGCAATTCCAAGGATCTGGGCCAGGTCTTCGAATTCCGCGAGCAGATCGAGTTCGGCTGGCAGTTCGACGACGGCAGCATGATCTCCGCCTATTTCTGGCACCTGTCCAATGCCGGCATTTCGGAAGACAATCCGGGCGTGAACGCCGCCGGCCTCCACTATTCGATGGCCTTCTAAGACGCCATTACGGCCCAACCCCACCGGGCCAGAAACGCCAAACAAAACCCGCGGGATGTGCCCAGCGCACGCCCCGCGGGTTTTTCTTTGCCTGCGATCTGATCAGAGGGCTATCACTGGTCATCACAATTGATGAGCACACGGATGATTTCTGCCCTAAACTCCGCTGCGGACTTTCGGAAATTCCTAGGAGGAAGGTCTGATGACGCAGGCGGGGGGCCTGGACAATCTGGGAGCGGTCACGTCACCGGCTGAAGGGCTGCCGGTGACCGGTATCTGGATCGCACAGCCCGACACGCGCTCCGATGCGCGCATTGTCCTCTACATCTATGGCGGCACCTTCGCGCTCAATCGCGGCCCCATGCAGGAGATCATCTCCGGTCGGATCGCCACCCACGCCCGTGCCCGCGTGCTGCTGTTCGACTACGCGCTGGCACCTGAGCAGCCGTTTCCCCTCGCGGTGGAAGACGTCGCCGCTACCTATGTGGCACTCCTGGAACAGGGTCACGATCCGGCAAAGATCGTTTTCATGGGCGACACCTCAGGCGCCGGCATTGCCCTTGCAGCCCTTCTCTCCCTGCGGGACCAGGGGCGGCCCATGCCTGCAGGCTTCGTTGCGCTCACACCGCTGGTCGACCTTACGTTTTCCGGCGGGTCCTATGTCAGCAACATTCGCTCAAACGGCTCCACATCGGATGTGGAACTGATCATGACGCTGGCGTTCGACTACCTGCAGGGGGCTGATCCGCGTCATCCGCTGGCGTCACCCGTCCTTGCTGACCTGTCCGGCATGCCGGAAATGGAAATCCATGCCGACGTCAACGACGTTCTCTATGACGACGCGATGATGCTGGCCGAAAAACTGCGCGGGGCCGGCAGTAAGGTAAATCTGTATGAGTGGGATGGGCTGGCGGATACTTGGCAGCGCCTCGCCCCCCTGTCGCAACAAAGCACGGCATGCCTCGCACGCATCGGCCAGTTCATCCGCCGCCAGACCGGAAAACAAGCCCAGGTCGAACGGGCAACCGCGGACAAGCTGATTACGGACTACCAGGGACTGATCAAGGAATTCGTCCAGCCTCACACCCGGGAGCGGGTGGACGAGATCTTCGAATGGTCACGCGCCCACGGCCCGGAATGGGTCTGGCCATTCATCCAGCGCCGACTGAAGCACGGGGCCCTGGTGACGCAGGATCAGGTGGAGCGCGACTGGCTGACCATGCTCTTCACGGAAGCCTCCGACGCCATGCTGCTGATAAGTTCGAGCCGGCACATTCTGATGGCAAACCGCCGCGCCCGCGCCATGGCCGAAGCCACTTCGCCAATCCTGTTCCGGAACGGCCGTCTGGCCGCCAACGGCGAGGAGAATGAAACCGCGCTATCCGGTGCGCTGGACGACCTGTTCAGCCCGAAGCCTACGAACAATCATCGCGCCATCCGCCTCGCCATGCCCGGCAGCGACACGCCGCGCCTCATGCGCGGTGAGCGCCTCAACCGGGAGAGCGAAGGGCGCGGTGTGCCACCTGTCGTGCTGCTACGGATACTGCCTTCCGCCGAAGACATCTCGATTGACGAGAATGCCCTCATCACGTGGCACGGACTGACCGTAAAGGAAGCAGCCCTTGCCGCAGCCTTTGCCGGAGGCACAGCACTCGCCGACTATGCCGAAGCGAATGGCATCGCCATCACCACCGTGCGCACCCAGTTTGCAGCCATCAAGGCCAAGCTCGGCGCGGGCGACCAGGCGGCTGTGGTGCGCATGGTCCTTCAGGCGGCAGCCCAGGCAGCCTTTCCCTGACGGCACGGCGGCAGCAAGGCCCCCTTTCCAGGTGCTCTCATTTAGGGCAGCCCGCAAGGATGATTTGAAAAACAATGCCTGCTAAAAGACCGCCCATGGCCCCGTAGCTCAGCAGGATAGAGCAACGGATTCCTAATCCGTAGGTCACAGGTTCGAATCCTGTCGGGGTCACCATTCCCGTCTAGTCATTGGTCAAGGCGTCACCGCCAAAGAGCTCCGTTGCCTCTACCGTTAGGTGCGCCCGGAACACCTGCTGCGGCACGGTGAAGGAGAATGTGCCCATGGCGTAGGGGCCCAGCTCATACGGCGCGAAGTGAAAAGCGAGGCCACCGGCCTTGCCGGACTCGGTGGAGGGGACGAGCGTGACCACCGATGCCATGTCGGAGGGCGCAGGTTGAGCGAGTGTTTTTTGCGCGTCCACGTGCCAGCCTTGTCCGCTGACCGTCACGGACTCGCCGGTCCGGGCCTCCCATTCACGCTCCCAGGCGTCATAGAGAAAGGTGGACAGGAGCGGCCAGATCTCCGCGTCAGCAGAGGCACCATTCCGGAAGAAAGACGCCACGTCCACTTCACGGCCCATCCTGCCTGCCTGCGGTTTCTCCCAGATGACACTGGAGAAACCGCTATTGCCATGAGCGCCGCCGGTGAAGAGCCAGCGGGTCCCCAGCGCACTCAGATAGGTCTTGGTCTCATGGGTGACGCGCCAGTCCTCATTGCTCATATAGGTTCGGAAAAACTCCGGTGCATCCGCGGCATCCTGCACCGCACTCGCTTCCAATGCCTTGGCGCCCTCGACGCTGCCGGACACAAGACGTGCACCCAGCACGGGTTCTTCAAGCAGTCGCGTATCGATCGAGACAGATGTCTCGGCGGTCTCGGAGCTGGTTTCCCTCAGGAACTGATCCGCCGCCGGAGGTGTTTTCTCAGCAGACGGCGTTTCAGCGTGCGCCACGTGAAGATGCGCACCTGCCGACACAGCCAACACTACGAATACTCCGGCCATTGCCTTACCGGCAATCGGAAGGAAGGAAACTCTGCCCATGATTTCTGCGCCTTTCGCCATTACCTACTCTGCGGTAGCTTGACAGGCCCGGTCCCGCGGCGCGGCTGGCCTGCGCTTCCCCCATCCTATGCCATGAGAGGCAAGACCCGTGATCCCATTTTCGAAGATCCTGGCCGGCATGGCCGCAGGCGCTGTCATGGCCGTGACCGGCACCGCCCTTGCGCAGATCAATAGCCCGTCTGAGCAACCTCCGGCCGTCAAGGATTGCCCCGAGACCGGGCTGTCGGTCACCAGCCGGGTCAGCGGGGATATTCCTCTCGGCGGACCTATCTCTCTGGGCACGCGCCATGAGCTGGACCGCGACATCGACATGGAAGCCAACATCACCGAGCGGCTCGCCGTCCTCGGTTACGAGGTCGATGACAATGCCTTCTGGCAACTGACCTACGAGACGGATTCGTCGCGACCGGATGATGACCCTCGCTTTACCATCCAGTCGCAGGTTCAAGGCGGCAAGGAACCCGAGGCAATCGGCCGTTATCGCTTCGACCGCACGCCGGATGGGTGCGGCCCGCTATCCACCTATTCGGTGACCTTCGAGATACTGGACCCAGGCGCACGGGTGGTGTGGCGCGGCTTTGCAACCAACGTGACGAGTACCAAGTCTCCCGTGGTCGAAAAGGACCGCATGGTGGAGCGGCTGGTGAATGCCCTGCGCAGTGACCTGCGTGAGGTGCATAACCTTTCCGGCCGCTAGGCATACGGGCCGGGCTGATGGGGGTTGCGCTCTACGCATTCACCTGCGGGCACCTGACAATGCCCACGAAATCCTTCCTCGCCGGAGAGGAGGGCACCCTCACTGTGCCGGTGCCCGCCTATCTCATTGTCCACGAGAAAGGATCGGTCTTGTTTGACACGGGGATGAACCCTGCTGCCGCCCACGACCATGGCCGTTACACGGACCAGATACACAAGTCCAACCAGCTGCACGTGACACCTGATGAGTTGCTGGACGCCCGTTTCATGCAGGCGGGGTTTGATTTGTCGCGGGTGACGCATCTGGTGAACTCGCATCTCCATTACGACCATGCCGGCGGCAACAGCCTGGCCCCGGATGTGCCGGTGATTGTGCAATCACGTGAGCTGGACCACGCCCGGCGGGCGGGCTTGCCATTTGGATACGTGGCGGAAGACTTCGAGACCGGCCAGAGTTTCACCACCGTTGATGGAGAGCATGACTTGTTCGGTGACGGCTCGGTCGTCTGCATACCAACATTCGGTCACACGCCCGGCCATCAGTCCCTGAAGGTAAAGACCGGCAATGGGACATTCGTTCTGGCGGGAGACGCCTGTTATCTGCGCCGGACGCTGGACAAGCTGCACCTGCCTCGATTCCGCGCCGATGAGGATGCGATGATTGCCTCGCTGATGGCCTTGCGGGAATTGCAGACGCGCGGTGCCCGGATCATGTACGGCCATGATCCCGAGTTCTGGCAGGATATCCCCCAGGCTCCGGCCCGGCTGGGTTGACCGCACCGCTTCCGCTACCGGTCACCGTGTCTGACCGGCCCCGCCACAGAAAAAATACTGAGCGCCACCAGGGAGCCGCAGGCGATCGCCAGATAGGCTGCGCCATAGCCTCCGGCAAAATCGTAGACAAGCCCCACTAGAGAAGGGCCCGCCGCAACACCGAATGTGCCGCATAGCTGGCTCAGGGCGAAGATGCGGCCATAATCACGCAGGCCGAATGCCTCCCCCAGCAGCAGCGGTTGCAGCATCAGGATGTTGCCGACCGTGATGCCGAACAGAACGGATGCACCCAGCAGCGCAACCGGTCCTTCCGCCTGAGAGAATGCGGCAAGCCCCAAGGCCTGCAACCCCATGAAGGACAGGGTGAAAGTGCGGATGGGCAACCGGGAGAGCGCAAAGCCGCCGATAAGACGCCCCACGATGCTTGATGCGGCAAGCACGGAGACCGCCAGGGCAGCCATCGCGGCGTCTTCCCGCTCACTGACAAGCCGGAACTGATGCGACAGCGCACCGACTTGCGCCATCATCGCAAAGACATAGGCGACGGTAACGCCGATGAAGAAACGTGACCGCACAGCCTCCGCATAGGGCACACCATCAGGCGGTCCCTCTTCTTCGCCGTCCGCAAGCGGGGGGTCGCCATCAATGCGCAAGCCCATGGACTGCGGGCTAGGCCGCAGCACCAGCAGAGCTGCAGGCACCACGCCAATGAAGAGAATGAGCGCCAGCCAGTACCCGGCAGTCGCAAGACCCTGCGTCTGAATGATCCAGGCCGACAGAGGCGAGACGACAATACCGCCGATCGACAAGCCGGTTGAGGCTATGGAGAGCGCCACAGCGCGGCGGCGGGCAAACCAGCGGGCAACCAGCGTGGTGCCCGGCACGAGCGCGCAACCTGAATAGAGCACCCCGAACACTGCATAAAAGAGATAGAGCTGCCAGACCTCGGTGATCGCACCGACGAACAGGAAGACAAGTGCCCCAAGAAGCCCGCTCAGCGCCATGACATAGCGGATGTTGAAGCGCTCGATCAGCCGCCCGAACACCATGCCGCCGAAACCCGACGCGAGGAAATAGAGCGACGTGGCGCCGGAGACTTCCGCCACGTCAAACCGCGTTTCGGTGAATGCGCCAAGCAGAACCGACAGGTTGTAGAACCCGACACCGGACGTCGTCGTCATGGTGACGAAAATGGCCGCCACCACCCACCAGCCGTAATAGGTCTCGCGCAGCTGCGTTGCGAGACGGGCAAGGACGGGCTGGGTCTGGGTCATGGAACTATGTCGCGGTGGGTCCGCGCTCTTTTTTCAACTGGCGTTGCCGGGCCAGGCGGCGCGCCCGGCGATGCGCCAGTGCGGCGGCAAATCCCAACGCACTGGCCGGCGCAATATACACGGCCCCGAACGCAGCCCAATCCGCCCTGTCGAGCACCGTGAGCGCCACCAGCGTGGACAGCCCCACATTGCGGGTGCCGGTCTCGATGGCGACGGTGAAGGCCTGGGCCTGCGGCAGCACGAGGCTGGAAAAGAAATAACCCGCCCCGGCACTCAACAGGAACATCGCCGCGGCAAGCGGCAGTGATGCTTCAATGCCGGTGCTGAACGGCTCCCAATCCTGAACGGCGAGCAGGACAACAATGCCATAGAGCAAAATCTGCGCAGCCTGCTGCACCCGGTCAATATTGCGCTGGACCCAGGCTGGATGCGTGGCACGCGCCCACATCCCGATCGCCACAGGCAGCAATACCACCAGGAACAGCTGCCCCAGGGTCGGCCCAAGCGGCACGGAAACCGGCCCCCCCATATCAGCGGCGACATCAGCGACCGACAGAGCAAAGGACAGGAGCAGCGGTAGCGTTGCAACAGCGGCCAGGCTGGACATGGTGGTCAGCGAGATGGACAGCGCAAGGTCGCCACGCCCCAGCAATGTCAGCACATTGGAAAACCCCCCGCTCGGGCAGGCCGCAACGATGGCGAGCCCCACGGCCGTTGCCGCAGGCAGCGGCACAAGCCACAACACGAGGATCGCAATCGCCGGAAAGGTAATCAGCTGGATGACGCTACCGGCAACAAAGCCCTTCGGCGCCGCTGCCAGGTCGCGAAAATCCTTCCGCGTCAGCTCCATGCCGACCGTCACCATGACCGCGAACAGGGCCGCAGGCAGCACAAGCTCCTGCACAATGTCGAACGAACCGGTCACGGGATGAACCGCTGCCTTTCAAATTGGATCCGGACAGGGAGGGCCCTTGGGGGATCTGGAGACCGGAGACGGGGCCAGACAGGACGCCTCGCCACTTCTTCTGCCTCGCGCGGATGGCGCAATGAGGGCAGGACAACCGGAGGCCGGACATTATCGGCCACCGCCCGGTCAGGGAAGCCCTCGACCAACATTCGCCCCTCGCCAGTGAATGGCAGGTAAATGGGGACGGTGCGGGCCCGGTCAGCCCCTGTCGCCGGTCACTCTTCAACACAACAGAGTCACGGGCTTGTCACTTGCCTGCGACATTGCCCATCCACAAGTCTGTCAGCACAGCCCTGACTGCTTCGCCCCCGTGCATGTCCGTCCACCCGCCGAGAGTATGGCGGTGTCACGGCGCCCTGGCACCGGTGCGGCCGGCAATAGAAGTGAGTTCGAAGGCACATGCTCGAGTGTTCGCGCGGATTGCAGATCGCAACGGATGTTCCGCAGGCGGTGGCTGCAATCGATGGCTTCACCCATGCCCTTATCGCCCATACGGATACAGCGCTTGTAGTTCTGGATGCACCGGAAGCTGATCCTGAATGTGTCGAAGCCAACGCCGCCGCAGCGGCCCTCATGATGTTCGGAGAAACCCGCCATTCAGCCAGCGAGGCACGCCCCTTCATCGACGAAGCCTTCACCCATATCGGCAAGGCCACGCCCCGCGAGGACATGTTCGCCCGCGCCGTCGGTGCCTGGGTGTCCGGCGATATTCCCCTGGCCCTGCGCTACCATGCAGCGATCCTTGAGCAGTGGCCTGCGGATATCCTCAACATCAAGATTGCCCAGCATCACTGCTTCAATCGAGGCGATGCAACCGGCATCCGCTGGTTTGGCGAAACAGGCCACAGGCATGATCCGGACTGCGCCTATCTTGAGGGCATGTACGCATTTGGTCTCGAACAGACAGGTGATCTTGATGGAGCAGAGCGTGCCGCGCGCGCGGCATGTGAGCGCTTGCCACGCAACCCGTGGGCGCACCACGCGCTCGCCCATGTCCTCTTCACCCGCCAGCAACACCTCCAGGCACTCGCTTTCCTACATCGCGAAAGCCATCACTGGGATGATTGCTCAAGCTTCATGTACACCCACAATTGGTGGCACACAGCACTCGCGGCGCTCGGAACAGGCTGCGCGGAGGACGCGCTGGAGCTCTACGACGCCCATGTCTGGACGCGCGACATCAACCAGATCCAGCCGCAGGTAAATGCCGCGAGCCTGCTTGCACGGCTCGAACTGCAAGGCGTGGATGTCGGTACGCGATGGGAGCCTGTCGCGCGCAAGGCCCGGACACACATCCATGACCATGTGAATGGATATCTCGATCTGCATTTCCTGATGGCACTCGCAGGCGCCGGCCAGGACGCGCGGGCGCTTTCCATGCTGGCAAGCCTCGAAGACCATGCTGCCCGCCGCCTCAATGAGGGCGACCTCACCTGGCAATATGTAATCCTGCCGGCCGCAAGAGGCATCCTGGCCCATCGCCACGGTGACATGCAGACCGCGGCCATCAACCTGGAAACCGCCCTCCCCGGCCTGCATCTTGCCGGCGGCAGCCATGCCCAGCGCGCCCTGTTCGCTGACATGTTGACCCATGCGCGCGAGCACGCCCGCACCCAGGCGGCCTGACCCCGACCACTCACAGGCGTCCTGACGCAACGTCAACAAGGACATGGGAAGTCCGCTCGGAATGAGCTGTGACCTGCCCTTGAGGACGGCCACGCAAGGGCGCAAACTCCCGGCAATCAGCCCCTGCGCGATTGGGAGCACCCGCCAGATGCCTTCAACCTTCCATGACCCAACCGGTGAACGCCGCCTGCACCACCGCGCCATTGGTGACGTGCTGCCGCACATCGACCTCGGTTTCGGTCCTGTGGAGATTCTTGATTGGTCACTGGGTGGCGCACGCATCAAGGGCACGGCGCTCACCCTGGGCATCGGCGATTTTGTCACCGGTACAATCACGGTGGATGACGCGTCGGGCCCACTCATCGCCGATATCGTGCGGGTGATGCCGCCCTACTACGACCCTCGTCAGTCTCCTGACGAAATAAGCCTGCGCTGGCTCGAACTGCCACCCGACGTGCTCGACCGCATGATCGCCGCCAGGCGCTGACCCGATTTCAAGAACCAAGCAACAAGACAATTGGAGGACACGCCATGACGGCATACACGACGCTCGACATCCGCAAGGAAGGCGGAGTGGATTGGGTCACACTGAACCGGCCGGAAGCCCTCAACTCACTTGACCCGGTGATGATCGACGAGCTGCTGGATTACTTCGCGTCGCTCTACATGAACAACGAAGTGCGCGTGGTAGTGCTGAAAGGCGCGGGCCGCGCTTTCTGTGCCGGGCTGGATTTGAAGGATACGTCCAACCGGTCCGATACCTCGGCCATCCAGACAGGACCGGCAGCAGGCCTCATTTCCCAGCGGCGCATTTCCGAAATCGTGATGCGCATGCGGAAATGCCAGCAGCCGATCATTTCCTTGGTGCACGGGCCAGCCTGCGGCGGCGGCTTCGCCCTTGCTCTGGCCTCCGACATCCGCATCGCAGGCGAAAGCGCACGCATGAACGCGGCGTTCATCCGCATTGGCCTGTCAGCCTGCGACATCGGTGTATCCTACTTCCTGCCGCGGCTTGTTGGCGTGTCGGTGGCAAGTGAGCTGATGCTCACAGGCCGTTTCATCAAGGCTGACCGGGCGTTGGCAACCGGCCTCGTCTCCGAAGTTGTGCCGGACGACAAGCTGGAAGAGGCCGTCCGCCCCTACCTGGACGAGATGCTGACGACAGCACCCCTGGGCCTGAGGCTGACCAAGGAATGCCTCAACATGGCTGTAGATGCCGGCAGTCTTGAAGCCGCCATCGCCATGGAAGATCGCAACCAGATTCTCTGCGCCCAGACAGATGACTTTGCCGAGGGCGTGAAGGCCTTCGTTGAGAAACGGGCACCCCAGTATCAGGATCGTTAACTGCCTGAACCCGCTGCGGAATTCAGCGCAAAACGCGTAAAACGCTTCCGCATTTTTGCAATGCAAAACGGCTCGACATTGGCGTGCCGCCCGGTACACTGCGCGCCAAATTCTACAGTTTTGTCAGTAAGCAAGGGATGGTTTCAATGCCGACCTACAAAGCGCCTGTCGAAGACTTCATGTTCCTGTTCCACGATCTTCTGAAGATCCAGGACCGTGATGACCTGCCGGGCTTCACCGATCTCACCGAAGACATGACCCGCGCCATCCTCGAAGGCGGCGCCAAGTTCTGCGAAGAGGTGCTTCAGCCCCTCAACCAGTCTGGCGACGAAGAGGGTGCCGTGTTCGAAAACGGCGTCGTGCGCGTGCCGAAGGGCTTCAAGGAAGCATACGACGCCTATTGCGAGAACGGCTGGAACCGGCTGGGTGCCCCGGAAGAACTCGGCGGCGCCAACATGCCGGCGGTTGTCAACTTCGCCTTCGCTGAAATGGGCAACGCCGCCAACCAGGCCTTTGCCATGTATCCGGGCCTCACCAGCGCTGCCTACAGCGCCCTGGCGGCAACCGGCGACGACTGGATGAAAGAGCATGTCGTGCCGAAGATGGTATCCGGCGAATGGTGCGGCACCATGTGCCTGACCGAGCCCCATTGCGGCACGGATCTGAAGCTGATGAAAACCAAGGCCGTCGAACAGGAAGACGGCACCTACAAGCTGAGCGGCACCAAGATCTTCATTTCCGGCGGCGACCACGACATGACGGACAACATCGTCCACATGGTCATTGCCAAGATCCCCGACGAGGATGGCAAGCTCGCCAACGACCTCTCGACCGTGAACTTCTTCATGGTTCCGAAGGTGATGGTCGACAAGGAAACCGGCGAACTCGGCGCCCGCAACGGCGTCTCCGTCGGCTCCATCGAGAAGAAGATGGGGATCAAGGCGCAGGCCACCTGCGTGCTCAACTTCGATGAGGCCACTGCCTACCGCCTCGGCCCGAAGCCGCAGCCGAAGTCAGCCGATGCCGGCGACAAGCCGAAGTCCAAGTCCCAGGGCATGGCCGGCATGTTCGGCATGATGAACGCCGCCCGCATGGGCGTTGGCATCCAGGGTATCGCCATCGGCGATGTGGCCTACCAGAATGGTGCCATCTACGCCAATGAGCGCACCGCCGGCCGCGCGCTCTCCGGTGCCAAGAACCCGGAAGACAGTGCTGATCCCATCATCGTGCACCCGGATGTGCGCCGCATGCTGCTGGCCTCCCGCTCCTTCGTGGAAGGCGCCCGCGCGCTGGCCATGTGGGTGTCGGTGATGTTCACCGAGGCGCGCGCCGCCAAGGACGAGAAGCAGCGCGAATTCGCAGCCGACATGGGCCAGCTGATGACGCCAATCATCAAGGGCTACTTCACCGACAAGGGCTTTGAGGCAGCCAACCAGTCCATGCAGGTGTTCGGTGGCCACGGCTACGTGAAGGACCACGGCATGGAGCAGTTCGTCCGTGATGCCCGCATCAACCAGGTCTATGAAGGCGCCAATGGCGTGCAGGCTCTCGACCTTGTCGGCCGCAAGATGACCGCCAAGGGCGGGCGCGCACCGATGGCGTTCTTCGCCCATGTGCAGGCCTTCATCGATGCCAACAAGGACGACGCCAACCTCAAGCCGCAGCTTGATGCGCTTCAGGCCGGTCTCAAGGACCTGCAGGATGCCGCCATCTGGCTGGCCGAGAACGCCCCGAAGGACTTCGAGAACGCCGGTGCGGCCTCTTATGACGTGATGACCATGTTCGGCATCGTGGCACTGGGCTTCATGTGGGCGCAGATGGCCAAGACGGCGCAGGCCAAGCTGGATGCCGGCGAAGGTGATCCGGAGTTCCTCAAGCGCAAGCTGGTGCTGGCCCGTTACTGGGCCGAGCGCGAGCTGCCCATGACGGCATCGCTCAAGGTCCGCGCCTCGGCCGGGGCCTCCACCCTGATGGAGCTGGATGCTGCCAACTTCTAAGGCATCGCGCTTTTCAAATACGTAGCGTCGGCGGCGGCAAAGGGGACTCCTCTTTGCCGCCGCTTTGCGTTATGGCCTTGGATGAACCGATCAATTCGATCTCACATCGCGAGGACATCAACGCAATGAAGAACCTCTTCGATATCTCCGGCAAGGTTGCCGTCATCACCGGCGGCAGCCGCGGCATTGGCGAGATGATCGCCCAGGGCTTCGTGGAAAACGGCGCCAAGGTCTACATCACCGCCCGTAAGGCCGAAGCGTGCAACGCCACCGCCGACCGCCTGTCGGAACTCGGCACCTGCATTTCCCTGCCCTACGACCTGTCCACCGTCGAAGGGGTGGAAGGCTTCGCGAAGGAAATCGCCGAGCGCGAAGAGAAGCTCGACATCCTGGTCAACAATGCAGGCGCTGCCTGGGGCGAGCCGATTGATGACTACTCTGAGGACGGCTGGGACAAGGTCTTCAACATCAACCTGAAGGGCCCGTTCTTCCTGACCCAGAAGCTGCTGCCGCTGCTGCGCAAGGCCGCTACCTATGAAGAACCGGCCCGCATCATCAACACAGCCTCCATCAACGGCATTGAGCCGCCGATCCTCGAGACCTACGCGTACTCCTCCTCGAAGGCCGGCATGATCATGCTGACCCGCCATCTGGCCGGCCGCCTGGCAGCGGACAACATCCTGGTCAATGCCATCGCGCCGGGGCCTTTCCCCTCCAACATGATGGCCGCAACGCTTGCCACCATGGGCGACGCCATCAAAGCCGACAATCCGCGCAAGCGCATCGGCGAGCCGGAAGACATTGCAGGCGTTGCCATCTTCCTGGCATCCCGCGCCTCAGCCTACACGACAGGCGCCTGCGTGCCGTGTGACGGCGGCGCAAGCCAGGTCTGACAACCGTAGTCAGTCAGCTTCAGAACAAAAAAAGCCCCCGGGTGCATAAGCGCCCGGGGGCTTTTCATTGGACCCGGCTCCTGCCTATTCGGCAGCTGCAGCCTTGCTGCCTGCCGCCGAGCAATGGGCCGCAATCTCGTCGACCAACTGCGGCACCAGTTGAACCGGAAGGTCATGCCCCCACCCCTCGATCTCGACCAGACGCGCACCCGGAATGTTGGCTGCCGTGTCACGGCCACCCTCGACACGGACCAGCGGATCGCCGACGCCATGAAGAACCAGCACCGGGCAGGAAATCGACTTGATGCGCTCGCGGCGATCGCCATCGGCAATGATGGCAGCGTATTGGCGCGTGGTACCCTCCGGGTAGTACGACCGGTCAAAGGTTTCCTCTGCCCGGCGGCGTGCTTCGTCTTCCGGCGTCGGATAGCCAGGTGAGCCGATGACCTTGCGCACCTTCATCTGGTGAGCCACCACCGTGTCCCGCTCCTCATTCTCGGGCCGGGAAAGAAGCGCCGCCAGCGCTTCATCCGTCGACGGAGGAAGTTCCTGGTTACCGGTGGTCGAGAAGACCGAGGTCATGGAATGGAACCGCTCAGGCCAGCCGGCCGCAGCCAGTTGCACAATCATGCCGCCCATCGACCCGCCGACGATATGCGCCTTGTCGATACCCAGCGCATCCAGCACGCCGACAGCGTCCGCGGCCATATCCGTGAGGGTGTAGGGCACGTCAGGCGTTTCACCCGCCACCATCTTGGCCATCACATCCCCCGCATTGGGCTGGCCAAGCTCCGGAAATTTCTGCGACAGCCCCACGTCGCGATTGTCAAACCGCACCACATGAAAGCCCCGATCAACCAGGCCTTCCATCATTTCCACCGGCCAGCCCGTGAGCTGCGCGCCGAACCCCATCACGAAAATGATCGTCGGATTGGCCTTGTCACCGAAGGTTTCCACCTCGATATCAATCCCGTTTGCCTTGACCTGCATGTTTCGCCTCCCAGCGATTTTTGTCCGGTTTATTCAGCAGCCGCGCGGCCGCTTTCGACTTGGCTCACAAACCCGCCGATCTTGTCGAGATAGACAGGCACCAGCGCCTGGGTGAAATCATGCGCCATGCCGTCGATGATCTCGAGGCGGGCGCCGGGTATCGCATCGGCGGTGTCCTTGCCACCCTCCACCGGCACCAGCGGATCATCCGCACCGTGCAGCACCATGGCGGGCACCGACAGCTTGGCCAGCGCCTCGTTGCGCGCAGGCGCTGAGAGAATGGCCAGCACCTGGCGGCCGAAGCCTTCCGGGCAGATTGAGCGGTCCACATTGCGCGCAGCCAGCGTCGTCAGTTCTTCTTCCGTGGCCGGATATTTCGGGCTGCCAATCACCTTCCACATAGTCACGCCCTGGGCGATCAGGCTCTCGCGGCTTGTATCCGCCGGCGGGGTCAAGAGCGCGCCCATCGCTTCGTCCTTGGCCGCCGGGAGATCCGGATTGCCGGTGGTGGACATGATCGAGGTGAGGCTCTTGGTGATTTCCGGATGCCGGATCGCCACAAGCTGGGCGATCATCCCGCCCATGGACGCGCCGACGATATGCGCCCGGTCGATGCCGAGCGTCTTGAGCAGCGCGGCGGCATCATCGGCCATGTCATCCAGCGAATAAGGCGCCTTGACCGGTTCGCCCGACAGCTGCGCCGTCAGCGCCGCCATGATGTCCGGCGCGCCCGCATCATCCATCTTGGTGGTCAGGCCGATGTCCCGGTTGTCATAGCGGATCACGAAGAAACCCCTGTCCGCCAGACCCTGGCAGAGATCCTCGGGCCACATGATGAGTTGGCAGCCCACCCCCATGATAAGCAGCAGCGCCGGATTGGCCCGGTCGCCAAAGGTTTCATATTCGATGGACAGCCCATTGGCCTCGGCCTGTGGCATGACGCGTCTCCCGTTAGGTAGGCACCTGCCGCGTGTGGGCGGTGCGCTGTGGTTCGTTGATCCGCCGGTTCAGCAGATGTGATCTTTTGTCAGTTGCAAGCCTAGCAACTCGGCCCGAGGGTGGGAAGCAATGCGCAGCGCTGCCCCCCCGATTGCCCGATCAAATGCTTGGGAAAGCTGCCGGAACGCGCTAGCGTGGCCAAAGTTAATGACTGTTTCGAGGAGCCGCCTGATGTCTGACCTCTCCTTCGACCTCTTCTGGTCCTTCCGCTCACCCTATTCCTATCTCGCAACGCCGCGGCTGAGGAAGATCGGCGAGGAGTATGATGTCACCATCAATGTGCGGCAGGTCTATCCGATTGCGGTGCGCATTCCCGGCTTCTTCAAGACCGTGAACCCCATGTGGCCGCCCTATCTGCTGACCGACACCGCCCGGATCGCCGAGTTCGAAAACATCCCTTACGGTTGGCCCAATCCGGACCCGATTGTCATGGACCTGGCTTCCGGCGAAGTGCCGAAGGACCAGCCCTACATCCACCGCCTCACGCGGCTGGGCGTGGCAGCTACACAGGCCGGCAAGGGCATTGAATTCCTCAGCGAGGTTAGCCGGATCATATTCGGCGGCGACACTCCGCAGTGGAACGAAGGCAGCCACCTGGCCGACGCCACAGCCCGCGCAGGCCTCGACCTGGCCGAGCTTGATGCCAAGATCGAAGCGGACCCGGATGCCTATGAAAAGATCATCGAAGAAAATGAGGCCGCACAGAGAGCAGCGGGTCACTGGGGCGTGCCACTTATGGTATTTGAAGGGGAGCCCTTCTTCGGCCAGGACCGGATCGATCTTCTGGTATGGCGGATGAAGCAGAAAGGCCTGGCCGCCAGGAAATAGTCCGGACTGCACCTGACCTGCCGTGCACCACCTCCGGATCGCAAAGGAGCTGACTGCATGGAGCGCAATCTGGAGCGCATGGCCGCCACCCGGCATGACGTGCTGATCATCGGCGGCGGCATCACCGGTGCCTGCATCGCCCGGGACGCGGCCCTGCGCGGATTGTCCGTGGCACTGGTTGAGAAGAAGGACTTCTCCTCCGCCACAAGCTCCGGCTCCTCCAAGCTGGTGCATGGGGGCTTGCGCTATCTTGCCAATTTCGAACTGGGCCTGGTGCGCGAAAGCCTGCGCGAACGCCGCATCTGGGAACGCATCGCCCCCCATATGGTGACGCCCGTCCCCTTCCTCATCCCGCTTTATGGGTCGGCATCTGCGCTGAAACTGAAGATCGGCCTCACGCTCTACGACCTCCTGTCCTACGACCGGAACCGGCTGGAAGATCCGGACAAGCACATGCCGGCCCACCGCCGCCTGACACCGGAGGAGGCGCTGGCATGTGCCCCCTTCCTCGACCCCAACGGTCTCAAGGGCGCGATGGTCTATTACGATTGCCAGATGTATTCGCCTGAACGTATCGGCGTCGAATGCATTGGCGATGCAGCGGACAACGGCGCACATGTTGCGAATTACGCCCAGGTCGACGAGATACTGACCGCCGGTGATGGCAATGCCCGCAAGGTGACCGGCGCGCGGGTGACCGATTTGTTGGACGGCTCGTCACACGAAATCAGAGCAGACCTGACGATCAATGCCACAGGGCCTTGGGGCGACATGGTGATGGCACTGGCCGAGCAGGACGGTGCCCCGGCGCGCGGCCTGATCCGCTCAAAGGGCATACATCTCATCACCCGCAAGCTGACCGACGACATGGCCCTGGCCGTCATGCCATCCGGCGGCGGGCATTTCTTCGTCATTCCCTGGCGCGGCCACACCATCATCGGCACCACGGATACCGTGTTCAAAGGCAAGCCGGATGAGCTGGGGGTGACCGAAACGGACATCACCGCTTTTCTTCAGGTGATCAATCAAGGTCTGCCAGGGTTGAATCTGGCGCGCGATGATGTGGAGCATTTTTATGCCGGCCTGCGCCCGCTGGTGGACACCAACCCCAACGATGACGAGAAGGACAGCTACGGGGCGTCACGCGCCGCTGAGGTCTTCGATCACGCCTCCGAGGGTGTGGAAGGCCTCCTATCGGCCCTTGGCGGCAAATGGACAACGTCCCGCCACCTCGCCGAACAAGTGGTGGATATGGCCCTCGAGAAGCTGGACCACACCGGCAGCAAATGCGTGACAGCAACAACCCCCGTCCAGGGGGGCGAGATCACCCGCTATGCCGAGTTCGAAGCGGCCGCCCTCAAACGCCTGCCGCAGCTTGCCCCGGAGATCGTTCGAAACCTCGCCCGCAATCACGGCAGCCGTATGGACGACGTGGTTGCGCTCGCTGAAAGCCTGGGACAACCGGAGTTGCTGACCCCTCTGTCCAACGAAACCCATACCGTCGGTGCGCAGGTGGTCTATGCCATCCGAACCGAGATGGCGCGCAGCCTTGACGACATCCTCCAACGCCGCACGGGTCTTGGCACGCTTGGCCATCCCGGCCACGATACAATCAGGCGAATCGCGGAAATTTGCCGCCAGGAACTGGGATGGGATGACGATGAGACTACGCGTCAGATCACGCAGGCTGAAAAACGCTTCGTTACCATTGACGATGCGGCCTGATCCCACGTCCCGCACCTGGATGCAGCCCTTGGCAACAGGCTACCGGGAGATTGCATGAGGAGCATGGACACGCCTCCCGTGACAGCCGCCGCAACGCCAAAGCCCCATGCACTGGCAGAGGGCTCGAAGGTACATGTGGTCGCCAACCCGCGCTCAGCGGGCGGCGCAACAAGTCGCCGCTGGGATGAGCTTCTTGCCGCGCTCAATCGCGCCATCACACCGGTAACCGGCAGCCCGGTAGACGTTTCATTGACATCAGCTCCATGGGACGCCGCGCGCCTGACAGCTCAGGCCCTGAAGGACGGTGCCGATCAGGTCATCGCAGTGGGGGGTGACGGCACCATCCATGAATGCATCAACGGCTTCTTCGAAAACGGCCGCCTCATCAACGAGGACGCCGTGCTGGCGATCTTGCCTGCAGGCACCGGCGGGGACTATCGCCGCACCTTCGGCCTGCCGACCGACATTGAGCAGGCCGCAGACATATGTGCCCGCGGTGACGCGCGCAGCGTGGATCTCGGGCGCATTTCCTATGTAGCCGACGATGGCAGCAAGGAAACGCGCTACTTCAACAACATTGCCAGCTTCGGTCTTTCCGGCGTGGTGGACCGGGCCGTCAATCGTGCCAGCTGGCCGAAACTTCTCGGCGGCAAATTCACTTTCGCCTGGTGCACGTTCTGGGCCGCACTGCGTTACGCGCCACCGCCCATACGCATCAAGATGGATGAGCGCTACGACGAAGTCTTCAACGTCGGCACGGGCGCTGTTGCCATTGGCCAGTATTTTGGCGGCGGCATGCATATGGCGCCCATGTCCGAACCTGATGACGGGGTATTCGACGTCATCATCATGACTGACACCACCTTGAAGGATCTGGTGGGTGGCGACGGCGACATCTACAAGGGCACGCATATTCAAAGCCCGAAGGTAATCGCCACGCGCACCCGAAGCCTGCTGGCCCTGCCGGTGGATGAAAAAGCAGAGATACTGCTCGACATCGACGGCGAATCTCCCGGACGCCTGCCTGCAAGCTTTGAAATCATCCCGAAGGCGATCAGACTGCGGACATGACCCGCAACAGCACGACCGCCTGACGACAAGAGCCCGCAAAAGAGGCACCATACATGACCATCGACCGCACGAGCCTTCGCTGGAATGGCTGGGGACCGGCCGCGCAGCCAGACGCCCTTCCCAAGGAGTCGCCGGCCTGGCAGTGGATAGCCGATGCGCTCGGCATCAACACTCCCTTGCCCGAAACACCGGCGACCCCGCTTGAGAAATGCACCTTGCCCGCGTCTGGCCTCGACGGTGAAACGCGGCTGGAGCTTGAGCGCATTGTCGGCGCCAACCAGGTGCATACAGGCGACTATGAGCGCGCCTTCCACGCGCGCGGCAAGAGCTATCACGACCTGCTCCATGTCCGCGCGGGCAACCTTTCAAATGCGCCGGACGCTGTGGTCTACCCCCGTAGCGAGGATGAGACGCAACGGCTTGTGGAATTTGCAGCCGCCCGCGACATTGTGCTGGTACCGTTCGGCGGCGGCTCCAGCGTGGTCGGTGGCGTCACCGGCCGGGAGCAGGGCGAAAAACGCCTGTGCATCACCGTGGACACCACGTTGATGACATCCCTCTTGTCCATCGACGAGACGGCCATGACGGCAACTGCTCAGGCCGGCATCTACGGGCCCGCGCTGGACAAGGCACTGGCGAGCCAGGGCGTCCGGCTCGGGCACTATCCGCAGAGCTTCGAATACTCGACGCTTGGCGGGTGGGTCGCTGCCCGCGGTGCTGGCCAGAACTCGATCCGCTACGGTCGTGCCGACAAATGGCTCGTCTCGGCCCATGTCGCCACACCATCCGGCCTGTGGCGCACTGAAGCGACGCCCGGTTCAGCGGCCGCCCCGAATCTTAACCAGATGGTAGCGGGCTCCGAAGGAACGCTGGGGATCATCACTGAAGCGACCTTCAAGGTTCATAGTCTTCCGGATGCGGAGGATTACAGAGGCTATCTGTTCCGCAGCTTCGCCGAGGGCGCGGACGCGATCCGCCGTATCGTGCAGTCCGAAATCCCAACGGCGATGCTACGTCTGTCAGACGCAGACGAGACTTTTTTCTTCCGCACACTTGGCGGCATCGGCAAGGAACACGGCCTCAAGGACAACCTGGCAGAAGCCTATCTGAGGCTCCGCGGCTATGCGGACCGGCCCTGTGCCCTGATCGTGGGATTGGAAGGCAGTGCCGCCAATGTATCGCATGCCCGCGACCGGGTCGCACGGATCATGTCCGCGTGCGGCGGACTGCACGTAGGCCGCTCTCCCGGGACGAGTTGGAAGGCCGGTCGCTTCCACGGCCCCATGGTGCGTGACCCGATGATGGACCACGGGCTCGGCGTGGACACGCTGGAAACATCGACGTTCTGGTCCAACATCCAGACCCTGCACAGCGCTGTCCGCGAGGCAATCGACACATCGATCCGTGAGACGCTGGACGACCCGTCAGCTCGCGGCATCGTCATGGCGCACATAAGCCATGCCTATCCGGACGGTGCCAGCCTCTATTTCACTTTCGTGTTCCCGCGCCGTCTGGATAGGGGCCTCGAAGGCGAGGTAGCCCAGTGGCTTACCATCAAGCGGGCGGCCTCTGACGCCATCGCAGCCCACAACGGCACCATCTCCCATCATCACGGCGTCGGCACGGACCATGCCCCGTGGCTGGGGCAGGAAAAAGGCCCCGTCGGCATGCAGATGCTCGGTGCCGTCAAGCAGTCCCTTGACCCGAAGGGCGTGATGAACCCGGGCAAGGTATTGGGCGACGGGATCGGAAACTGAGGGTCACGATCCAAAGCTCTTGAAAAAGGGGCCGGGTGCTGCAATGGCACCCGGCCCCTTTTCTTATTGAGACTGGCAGATCCGGGTCTCAGCCCGCCAGCGCATCCCGAAGCTTGCGGGCCGCGGTCTTCACGGCCTCACGGGAAACGTCGAGCACGCCCTGCATGTTGAAGAAGCCATGGATCATGCCTGGATAATCGATGTATTCGACATCGTTTCCGGCAGCCTTCAATGCATCGGCAAAAGCCTTGCCCTCATCACGCAGCGGGTCGAAACCGGCCGTGACGACATAGGCAGGGGGGAGGTTGGCAAGGTTCGGTGCCAGCAGCGGAGAGCCCGTGGCTTCCGAACGGCCGGCAGTATTCTCGCCGAAATAATTGGCCTCGAACCACGCCATGGTTTCCTTCTCGAGGAAATACCCCTCGGCAAATTCATTGCGCGATGCCCATTTCTCCGAACCCGTCATGTCCGTGACCGGATACATGAGAAGCTGGAAGGAAATCTGCGGCCCCTTGTTGTCGCGTGCCATCAAGCTGACGACGGCGGCCAGATTGCCGCCGGCACTGTCACCGGCCACGGCAATAGCATTGGGGTCGATATTGAGAGTATCGGGGTTCTGCTCCACCCATTTGGTAGCGGCATAACAGTCTTCCGCAGCTGCGGGGTACCGGTGTTCAGGGGCAAGGCGGTAATCCACCGCGACCACACAAACACCTGCTTCATTGGCCAATGTGCGGCACAACACGTCGTGCGTGTCGAGATCACCAATGACGAAACCGCCCCCATGGAAGAAGACAAGGCACGGCAGGGCCGCACCGCCGCCGGCCACCGGCCGGTAGATGCGCGCAGGAATGTCACCTGCGGGACCCGGGATCGAGATGTCTTCGGTCTTGCCGATCGGCACATCAGGCATCTCGAGCACTGACGCCATGGCCAGATAGGTAGCCCGGGCATCGGCCGGAGACAGGTCCTGGATCTTAGGGGCCGGATTTTCGGCAAGCTGCGCCAGCAGCGCCTCGATCTGGGGGTCAAGACTCATGCGTGTTTCCTCATATGTCTTCTTTTGCGGTCCCGCTTGGGCGGAAAGGCTGTTGAACGAAGTTTAGCGCAAAATACCTCGGCGCCACGACACCCCTTTTTCGGCAAAGCCGTATGTCGGGATATGGCCTAGTCCGCGAAGATCACCGGGTCACCAACACGGATGATGCCGGCACTGCGGACCGAGCAGCAGGCCCCGCCACGCCAGTCAGGCTTGAGGGCCGCTTTCAGACCGCTTTCAAACTCATCCATCAGGAAGCAGGGCTGCATCTGCATCGCCACCGTGAAGTCGACACTGCCGATGCGCAATTGACGATGCTTGGAATAAGCGAGGTCGATTCCTTCGACCAGGACATTGGCGCGGCGCGTCGTCCAGTCGAGAGGCTTGCCGAGATCCGTACACGCCGCCTCCCAGGCTTCCCGCGCCAGCAGCGTGACCTGGCGGCCCTTCTTGTGACCACGCGGATCCCCGGCCACGCCCTTGTCCACACTGATGGACGCCTCATTGAGCAGTTCCATCGGCCCACGTTTCACCTGGCAGCGGGCAAGTGCCACAACACGGCCTGTCATTGATTGCCTCTCTTGATGCTAGAACAAAGGCAAACCTGACTCACACGGGGACATCAAGACAAATGGACAGCCTGTTACCCCTCGCCCGCGCCGCGGCGGAGCGCCTGAAGGCCCGCGGCGAAACGATAGCCATCGGCGAGAGCGCTGGCGGCGGCCTCGTTTCCGCGGCACTGATCGCCCAACCCGGGGCATCCGCCTTCTTCATTGGCGGCACGGTGATCTACACACCACAGGCTGGCCGGGCCCTGCGTGACCGCACCACACTGAGCCTGAAGGGCCTGGACCCGCTCACACCTCCCTTTGCACAGGAACTGGCCGACGGCTACCGGACGCAAATGGGTTGCGACTGGACAACCAGCGAAATGGGGGCGGCGGGCCCCGCCGGCTCTCCCTATGGTCCCAAGCCGGGCACGGCCGTGGTGGCGATATCCGGGCCTGTCTGCAAGGCACGCATGGTAGAAACCGGAACCGATGACCGCATTGCCAATATGCGGGCATTCGGACGCGCACAGCTGGAGCTGCTGCTGGAGTGCCTGGACGCAGCGGACGCTAGATGACGATTACACTATCGTCCGGATCATCCGCATACAGCTTGTCGACCAGATGTGCGCGGCGCTCCAGTGTAGCGCGCTGGTTGATATAGCCCTTGTCGGTGATCTCATGGCCATCGATTGACGGTGGTTCGGCCATCAGATGCACACGCTTGATACGGTTGGATGACCCGCCCGCATCGGCATTATGCGCAGCGATCTTCGCCCGCACCGCCTCAATGACGGCAGGATGTGCCACCATCTCTTCAGGCGTGGCGACACCCTTTGCCAGCTCGGCAATGGCCGCCATGTTGGGCCACGCCAGAAGCGCCACATAGGGCTTGTCGAGCCCGCAGACGACGGCATCCTGCAGAAGCGGCGAGGCCGAGGCCACGACATCCGCCCGCAGCGTGCCGACCGAAACCCAGGTACCGCTCGAGAGTTTGAAGTCTTCCGTCACCCGGCCATCAAAGATGAGGCCCTGAGCCGGGTCCTCCGGATCAACGAACTTGCCTGCGTCTCCCAGCTTGTAGAAGCCATCTTCGTCGAATGCCTCAGACGTCTTGTCCGGGTCATTGAGATAGCCCGGCGTCACCGTCGCGCCTTTAACCCGCACTTCCATCTTGGTGCCGTTGGGCACGAGCTTGAGGGTGAGGCCCGGCAGCGGCAGGCCGATCAGCCCGACACGCTCGGTGATCCAGTGCACCACCGTGATGCCCTGGGTTTCCGTTGCGCCATACATCGTGGTGAAAGGCATGCGCATGCCTGTCTCTTCAATCGCCAAAGCCTGCATGCGCTCATACAGATCGTTCGACAGAGTGGCGCCGCCATAGGCCATGTATTTCAGCTTGGCGAAGAAGCTGCGCCGCAACTCGCTGTCGCGCTCCAAGGCATCGGCCAGCATGGCAAAGGCGATGGGGGCGGACCCGAATACCTGGGGCGATACCTCGCGCAGATTGGCAATCGTTTGATCAAACATGCCGGGGATCGGCTTGCCCGCATCAAGATAGAGCGTGCCGGCATTGTGGAGCACGTTGTTGAAGCTGATATTGCCCGCGGAGATGTGGTTCCACGGCATCCATTCCAGCGTCTCCGGCACCTCGTCCGGGTCGACCTCCTCATCCCGCAACGCTTCCTGCCCCGCCACCACGGCACACATCATACCGTGCGTCTGCAACACACCTTTCGGCATGCCGGTGGACCCGGAGGTGAAGAGATATTTTCCAACGGTCTCATGCGTGATCTGCTCCATATTGGCAATCACGGCGTCCCGGTCGACCGGCGTGAGACACAGAGTCTCGTAAGTTACAGCGTCCGCCGCCACCTTGTCCGGCCCGCCTGACTTGGCCTCACACACCACAAGCGTGATGCCGGTCATGTCGATATCAGCGATGGCGCCGGCATACAGCTCCGCATTGTCCACGAAGATCATGGCAGGCTTCGCCACCTTGACCACATGCTTGAGCTTTTCATGCCCTGGGCTCATCAGCGAGTACGGCACTGATATGGGCGCCACAGGCACCCGCGCCTTCATGGCCCCAAGCATCAGGACCGCGTGCTCGATGGAATTGCCCGACAACACCATCAGGGGTGTGTCCGGCCCCATGCCGCGGGCGATGAAGGCGGACGCGACCGCGTCAGACCGGGCGGCGGCTTCCCCATAGGTGATGAACTGCCAGGCGCCGGTGATGTCACGCTCGCCGATGAAGTTGCGTGAGGGATGGTCCGCCGCCGCATCCTCGAGCATGTGAACCACGCTGCGCGGCATGTTCTCCAACGGATAGTCCGACCGGATTGTCACCACGCCGCCGTTGAGGTGCTCGACAGTTACTTTCGGCGGTTTCTGCGGCAGCGGCTTGAAAGGTGGCAGCGTATCGGTCTGCTTGGCGGCTTCGCTCATGGTGAGGATGTCCCTACGTCAACCTTGTGTGTCCAAATGACAGGGGGCGCTCTCCGCTTGCCGGAGCGCGCCCCCTGTTGGTGTTTCATGATCCGTATCCGGATCAGCCGACCATCCGGTCGCGCCCTTCCCAATATGGCGCCCGCAGCTCACGGCGCAGGATCTTGCCCGACGGGTTGCGCGGCAAGGCGTCGATGAAATCCACGCTCTTCGGCACCTTGTAGCCGGCGATCTGTGTCTTGGCCCAGGCGATGATCTCTTGCGGATCCGGGTTGGTATCCTTCTCAGCCACGACGATCGCCTTCACGGCCTCGCCCCACCGGTCATCCGGCACACCGACAACCGCCACATCGGCAATCTGCGGATGCTTGAACAAGGCGTTCTCGACCTCTGCCGGATAGACGTTCTCGCCGCCGGACACGATCATGTCCTTCACCCGGTCGTGGATGTAGATGAAGCCTTCATCATCGGCATAGCCCGCGTCGCCCGTATAGAACCAGCCATCCTTGATGGCTTCCTGGGTCGCCTCGTCGCGGTTCCAATAACCCTTCATCACGCAATCGGACTTGATCGTGATCTCACCAACTTCGCCGGTGGGCACTTCGTTGCCGTCACCGTCAACGATGCGGATTTCCACGCCCGGGCTCGGCTGACCACAGGAGCGCAGCTTGCCGAGCTTGGGATCATGATGCTCCGGCTTCAGCACGGTGGCACCGCCTGCCGTCTCCGTCAGCCCATAGACCTGGATGAAGTTGCAGCCGAACAGATCCTGCGCCTGCAGCAGCAGGTCTTCCTGGATCGGTGACGCGCCATAGAGAATGTATTTCAGCGACGAGTAGTCCACGTCCTTCACATTGGGCATCATCGTGAGGAACAGAATGACCGCCGGCACCATGAAGGCGATGGAGAGCTTGTGCTCTTCAATAGCCGTCAGAATCGCCGCAGGGTCCACGTCCTTCATGATGATGTTGGTGCAGCCATGAGCATGGCCGATGACACCGACATTCACCCCGGCCACATGGAAAAGCGGCATGACGACGAGGTTCTTGTCCTCCGGCTCCCAGTCCGCCCAGCCGGCCCGCTCTGCCTGATCAAGGATCGACAGGTAGTTGGCATTGGTCAGTTGCACACCCTTGGGATAGCCCGTGGTGCCTGACGTATAGAGCTGGATGATGTCGTCATGCGGCTCCATCTGCGTGTGCGGATCATTCGGCTCGAAGCTGTCACGCCAGCTTTCAAATGACGGCCAGGTATCATGTCCGCCGTCCAGCGCAATCACCTTGCGCACGGTCGGGCACTTGTCGAGCACAGACGCCACCGTCTCGTAGAAATCAGCACTGACGAATACGATTTCACTGTGGCTGTCATTGAGGATGTACTCGACCTCCGGCCCTGCCAGGCGCCAGTTGACACCCACCACCACGGCACCTGCCTTGAAGGCGCCGTTGAGCATCTCGAAGTAATGGTCCGAGCCCTTGCCCATGAAGGCAATGCGGGCGTCCTTCTTGATACCCTCGGCGATGAGGCCCTGCGCCACCTGACAGGCACGCCGGTCGAGCTCACCATAGCTCGTCTCGCGCCCCTCAAAGATTTGCGCAATGTGGTCAGGCCGCGTCCGCGCCTGATGGCGCGTGATATCGGCCACAACAGAAATGTTGTCGAAATCGATCATGTCTCGCTCCCCGATAAGCCCACTTCTTTTGGGGCCTTTATCGCTATTCTTGTTGGACCCAAGTCTAGCGCCATCCCGCCCGCTGGCAACGGCAAGACGCAATTCGTGCTGCTTTTTTGCAGGCAATTTCGCGTCATCACCCTCGCGGCGGGCACGAAAGCGAGGCTATGCTTTGAAGAAAGCTGCTTACTGACAGCAGAGTCAGGCAAGACGGCATCAAGAAAAGCAACTCTAGGGAGATATCATGGCCCGCATCGACTACGCCGACCCGGCACAGCTGGACGGCCTGGCCGCCAAGGCGTTCGAGAACGCCCCGCCCATCAACATCTTTCGCATGCTCGCCCATGCAGGCCCGCTCTTCGGACGCTTCATGCAATTCGGTCAGGGCATTCTGGCGGAAACAGAGCTGGACCCGCAGCTGCGTGAATTGGCGATCCTGCGCGTGGGGCATCTTTCCGGGGCCGCCTACGAAGTACAGCAGCACGAGACCATTTCCCGCCAGATGAAGATGCGCGAAGAGCTGATCAGCGCCGCCCGCACAGGCGATACGGGCGGTTTGTCCGACGTTGAAGCGGAAGTGCTGGCCTATACGGATGACGTGGTGAAGAACGTGAAAGCATCAGACGCCACCTTCCAGCCGCTGATCGGGCGCCTCGGCCCGCGCCAGGTACAGGAACTGACCATCACCATCGGTTTCTACATGCTTGTGTCGCGCTTCCTCGAAACCTTCGAGGTTGACCTCGAGGACGGCGAAGTCCCCGACCTTGCCAACATGACGCGCACGAGCTGACCGGAGAGACAATCCAATGTCGAACGCCATGACGGGACTGGGCAACCCGAAATACACCTACACCAAAGGCCTGCACGAACTGGGCAACGGCGCCTATGCGTGGTTGCAGCCCGATGGGGGGTGGGGCTGGTCCAATTCCGGCATGGTGGTGGACGGTGACCAGTCCCTGATCATCGACACCCTGTTTGATGTGCCCCTGACGCGAGACATGCTCTCCGCCTATCGCAAGGCGGAACCTAGAGCGGCCGAGACCATCGGCACACTGATCAACACCCACCACAATGGCGATCATTGCTACGGGAACGAGTGTTGCGAGGGGGCTGAGATCATTGCCCACAAGCTGGCAGCAGAAGCCATGGCCCATGAACCGCCGAGCATGCTGGCAGGATTTCTTGAGGCAGCCCCGCAACTGGGCGACATGGGCGCCTATCTCACCAAGTGCTTCGGCGCTTTTGACTTCAAGGGCGTGACCCCCACCCTGCCGACAACTACCTTTGAAGGCGCGCTGACGCGCAAGGTAGGCGACAAGGAGGTGCATATGCTGAGCGTCGGCCCGGCCCATACGCCCGGCGACATCATTGTGCATGTGCCCGCCAACCGCACGGTCTATACGGGCGACATCTTGTTCATCGAAGGGCACCCGATCCTGTGGGAAGGCCCTGTTGAAAACTGGATCCGCGCCTGCGACGCCATCTGCGACATGGATGTGGAAACCATCGTGCCTGGCCATGGTCCGATCACCGACAAGAACGGTGTCCGCGCCCTGCAGACCTATCTCGTCTATATCCGCGACGAAGCCCGCAAGCGGTATGACGCCGGGCTCTCCTGTTTCGAGGCGGCGCAGGACATCGACATGAGCGACTATGACGCTTGGGGCGATGGCGAACGGATCGCCGTCAACGTGGCAACGCTCTATCACGAATTTTCCGGAGACCCCCGCGCCGATACGCCGACCCTGTTCGGCTGGATGGCGGAGCTCGACAAGCGTCGACACGCATAGACACTCAAGAGGGGCGCCATTCACATGGTCGAGATAGCAGGTTGCCGGGACGGCAGCCCGCGGCCATGCTGCGGGCGAAATTCATTGCCTGCAGGACACATCATGCCGCGCATTCCCTATCCCGAGACGACCGACATCACGCCGGAGAACGCGGCCCTTCTGGCAGACCTGCCGGACCTCAACGTGTTCCGCATGATGGCCCGCGCCGGGGCAGCCTTCGGGCCGTTCATGGCGCTGGTGAACAGCTATCTCAACAACGGCACGCTGGACCCGCAGCTTCGGGAACTCGTGATCCTGCGTGTCGGCCATACCGCCGGCGCAGCATATGAAATCTGGCACCATGAGCGGGTAAGCCGCGAACTCGGCATGAGCGAGGAACGGATTGCCGCAACGAAGGGACCGCTGCCCTGTTCCCTTTTCTCTGATGCCGAGAACGCAGCACTTGAGCTCACTGACGACATCGTTGCCAACACGCGCGCAGGGGATCAGACCTTTGCAGCGGCCCACACCCATTTGGGTGACAATCAGACCACGGAGCTTGTGGTGATTGTGGGTGTCTACCAGATGGTCTGCACCTTCCTGGAGACGATGGGCATCGAGATCGAGGACGGGCCAGTACCTGAAGGCAGGCTCGAAAAGATCGCCTCAGGCGTGACCCGCCACGGCCGGTAGCCGACCGTCTCTTGCCTTACACCTCAGAGTAACGGCAGAACAAAATCCAATCGCAATCCCAGAAACCACCCTTCGGAGACCTGCATGTCCGACGAGATCATTTTTCACCACTACGGTGTATCACCCTTCTCGGAGAAGGTGCGTGTTGTCATGGGTATCAAGGGGCTGCGCTGGCATGCGGTCGAGCAGCCCGTGATCATGCCGAAGCCGGACCTTGTGTGCCTCACCGGCGGATACCGGAAAATTCCCGTGCTGCAGATCGGTGCCGACATCTACTGCGACAGCCAGATGATCATCCGCGAGCTGGACCGCCGCTTCCCCGACAGCGCCTTGCCGGATGGCGAGCTGCCGGGCGCAACAGGGCTTGGCTACCCCCTGGGCTTCTGGACCGACCGTGAAGTCTTCCAGGCAGCCGTTGCCATCATCTTCGGCGGCATCGGCGACCACGTGGACGAAAGCTTCAAGAAAGACCGGGAAGCACTGACGGGCCGCCCGTTTGACACGGAGCAGATGAAGCAGGCCGTGCCCCTGATGACCGAGCAGATGCGGGCGCATATGGGCATGCTGGACGCACAGCTTGCTGACGGCCGCGCCTTCCTTGGCGGTGACCGCCCGGGCCTCGCCGATGCCTCTGCCTATTACAACATCTGGTTCGTGCGCACGGTGAACCCGGCGGGCGGTAGTGTATTTGACGGCTTTACCCACCTGACCGCGTGGGAAGCCCGCGTGAAGGCACTGGGCCACGGCACCCGCGCGGAGATGAGCACCGACGACGCGATCGCTATCGCAAAGGCCGCTGCCAGCACGACCCCTGAACAGGCTGACCCCAACGAACCCAATGGTCTCAAACCTGGCATGGCTGTGCAGGTCATGGCCGATGACTATGGACGTGACCCGATTGCAGGCACGCTTGTCATGTCATCGCCAACCGAGATCGCCATCCGCCGGCAGGATGACCGTGTGGGAGAAGTCGTCGTGCATTTCCCGCGTGCGGGCTTCTGGGTGTTGCCCGGCTAGAGCGCGGGGCAAACGGCTGGGGTTGGGGTCACCCGAGCTTTGCCCCATTGGGGACGGGGCTGTCAGGCGCAATCAGCACGACCGCGCCGTCATCCCGGTAGAGGCCTGTCACCAGCGCTTCGGACTTGAAGCCGGCGATACGCTTGGGCGGGAAATTGACGACGCACATGACCTGTCTGCCGACAAGATCTTCAGGCGCATAGAGCGCCGTCAACTGGGCACTGGAGTGGCGGATGCCTATCTCGGCCCCCACATCCAGCGTCAGCTTGTAGGCCGGTCTGCGTGCCCCTTCGAGGGGTTCCGCAGCTGTGATCGTGGCAACGCGCAGATCCACGCGCTCGAACTCGTCCCAGGTGAGGTCTGACATGGGTTACTGATAGCGGGCAGCGGTGATGAATTCGCTGAAGCTTTCGCACCAGACAATGACGGTGGTGTAGTCCTCGACATCCACCCCCTCCGGCACATCGACGATGAACCCGTCGAAGGTCTTGATGTCACCGATCCGGCGCGCATCAGCCTTGATACGGAAGAAACCTTCCTCGTCCTCGACGAACTCTTGCGCAAGGTAGAGCTTGTAGTCGGGGCCTGGCGCCAGCGCGCCCTCATGCACCACCTGGGTCGATGTCACGCTGATCGTCCCGTCACCCCAGTGAAGGAAGTCACTGCCCTTGAGGTCCCGTGTCAGTGTTGCCTTGAAGAGCGCGTCTTCAGCCGACTGCGCCAGCACATCCTCACCCGGACCTTCGGGTGCAGTGAGGATCGGCAGAAGATAAATGCCCAGCATGAAGCCCACCACCAATGCGGCAGCATGAGAGCCAGACAGGATAAGCCAGCGTGGCATGGGTCCACCCCCGGGAGATAAAGCCAGCATGAAAAGACCGGCCCCATGCTTGCGGCATGGGCCCGGCCTGGCAAGTCAACTTTTCAACGCGCCTATTCCGGCTTCAGCATCACCTTGCACTGGGTGCTGGGAGTACGCAGGGCCTCGAACGCACCCGGGAAGGCGTCAAAGCCCACCCGGTCGGTCACCAGATGATCAACCCTGAGCCGGTCGGATGCGATGAAGCTCAGAACCGTGTCCCAGTCCCGCGGCTCATAACCGAGCACGAATTGCAGCCCGACCTCCTTCATGATCGCCACCATGGGCATCATCTGGTCCTGCTGCTGACACACGCCCACCACAACGACGCGGCCCCTTGGCTTCACAAAGTCAACGGCCTGCTGAACCATGCCGGGAACGCCCACGGCCTCGATCACCACGTCCGGCATCAGCGCACCGGTCTTTTCGGCAAACTGCTCAAGCACATTGCCGCGCGCATCAATGGTGGCGGTCGCACCGACACTCTCAGCCAGGGCACGGCGCTGGTCGGTCATCTCACTGACAACCACATTAGCAGCACCCATGCGCAGCGCGAAGGCAGTCGACGCCAGACCGATAGGTCCGGCTCCCAGCACCAGCACGTTGTCTCCCGACCGCATCTCCGCGCGGTTGACCGCATGCAGGCCAACAGTCAGCGGCTCCACCAACGCGCCCTGCTCGAAGCTCACATTCTCCGGCAGGCGCCTGGTTTGCGTGACGCCGACACGCACATATTCCGCATAGGCACCTGGGATCTGTCCGAGGCCGATAGGCTGCATGTCCGGCCGCATCCAGGGTTCAGCATCTTCGAGGCCGACCGGCGGAATGGGCGGGATAATGACAGGCAATGCTGTCACCCGCTCTCCTTCAGCAAAGCGGCCCTGAACCCCGGTCCCCAGACCTACCACTTCGCCGGAGAACTCGTGGCCCATCACCGACCCTTCCGGCAAGGTGAAGGGACCATGCTCCGTACAATGAAGATCCGACCCGCAGATACCGCAGGCCTTGACCTTGAGGATGAGCTCGTGGGGTCCCGGGTCCGGCGACGGAATGTCGCCTATGGTCAGCGGCTTGCCCGCCCCTTCGAAAATTGCAGCCTTCATGAGAGGCCTCCCAAGTGGTGTTTTTGTTGTTTGGTTTGCTCGGTTGCAACTTTGACTCAAAGCCCCGGCGAAAACTAGACTGGAGTCCAGACAACGAAGTGACCTTGGGGACCACGCCATTTCCACTGCTGCCACCACGACGCGCCGGACCGAAAAACCGGCGACACCGGACAAGCGCAGCCTGCGCAAGGCCCGGACCCGCCGACATGTCTATGAGGCGGCGATGGCCCTGTTTGCCGCCCGCGGCTATGACGATGTGCGCATCGAGGAAATCTGCGACGCAGCCGGCATCGCCAAGGCGACGTTCTTTCTGCATTTCGCCAGCAAGGCGGCCCTCATCGAGGAATTCAACTCCCAGCTCGTTGACCGCCTGGCCCGGGACCTGGAAGACGAGAGCGCGCCGGCGGAAGCACGCCTGCGCCGCTATGTGGATGCGCTGGTCGAGGAATGGGAAGGGAATGCGGAAGTCGTGCGGCAGATGTCGCGTGAATTCCTGAACCAGCCCGCCCTGATGCCTGCCGCCGAAGCCGCCAACCGCACCATCGTGACACTTGTGGAGGGTATCATCGCAGACGGGCAGGAGCGCGGCGAGTTCATCAACACCGCCGACGCGTCCCTCGCTGCAACCGCACTCGTTTCCACGTGGGGGGCTTTCGCAGCGCGCTGGTCCGACAGCCTCAATGAAAAGGGCCGTCCCGCCGATGTCAGACAGCTCCACCACGACCTGCTGGATCTGATCCTTGGCGGACTGACGCCCCGCGACCACTAGATACCGACAGAAACACCAAACCAAGAAACGCGCGCCAAAACCAGACCGCGCACCGAGGAGGACCCCATGGCTGCCACCCAGAGCCGCAAGAAGCGCAACGGCATTTTCCTTGCTCCCTTCCACCCGCTAGATGAGGACCCGACGCTGGCGATCCAGCGAGACATGGAACTGATCGAGCATCTGGACCGCATCGGATATGACGAAGCCTGGGTCGGTGAGCACCATTCGGCGGGCTACGAAATCATTGCCTCGCCAGAAGTGTTCCTGGCCGCCGTCGCCGAACGGACCAACCGCATCAAGCTGGGCACGGGCGTTGTCTCCCTGCCCTATCACCACCCGCTGACCACCGCGAACCGCATCATCCAGCTCGACCACCAGACCAAGGGCCGGATCATGTTCGGCGCGGGCCCCGGCCTGCTGCCGTCGGACGCCATGATGCTGGGGATCGAGGTCGCCAAGCAGCGCCCGCGCATGGTGGAGGCGCTGGACGTGATCCTGCGGCTGTTCAACGGCGAAACGGTGACCGAGGAAACCGAGTGGTACAAGCTCACCAATGCGCGCCTGCAGCTGACACCCTATTCAAACCCGCACCCGGAAGTGGCCGTGGCCAGCTCCGTGACACCGTCCGGCGGCAAGCTGGCCGGCAAATATGGGCTGGGCATGCTGTGCGTCGCCGCCACCAATGCATCCGGTTATGACGCGCTCGCCATCAACTGGGAGGTGGCCCAGCAGGTGGCCAAGGAGCATGGCCGCACAATGGACCCGGATTGCCTGCGCCTCGTCGGCCCCATCCACATCGCCGAGACCAGGGAACAGGCGATGGAGAACGTGAAATACGGCTTCTACAAATGGTCGGACTATTTCAACTCCATCAACCCCATGGCCGCGCCCAACGCCGACAAGTCCAAGGATCCGCTCGACGCGATGATCGAAAGCGGCCAGGGCATTGTCGGCACACCGGACGACGCGATCGCGCAGATCAGGCGCCTTGAGGAGAAGATGCCCGGCTTCGGCTGCTTCCTGCAGCTGGCCCACAACTGGGCGGACTTCGACACTACGAAGAAATCCTACGAGCTGTGGATGCGCCACGTGATGCCGGAGATCAACAAGATGAACGACGCGCGCCGGGCAAGCTTCGGCTGGGCGACCGACAATGCGGAGGAGTTCATCGGCCAGGCCATGTCCGCCGCGATGACGACCATCCAGCAGCACTACGAAGACGAGGAAAAAAAGAAGGGTCAGTCTGCAGCGGAGTAACTGCCCGACGCTCTTTCACGGGCTGCTGCACCTCACCGGCGGGCAGTTCCCGCAGTGCCCCTGACCCCGCGGCTGAGCCGCGGGGTCCGGGTAACGCTTACAGCTTCAGACTGCCGGTCTGGATGTCGTTGTAGAGATCCTTGGTGAGCCGGATGAACTGCTTTTCACGCGGGTCGAAGAAGAAGATGGGATCAGAGATTGCCTCCGGATCGAACCCTTCCTTCACCAGTTCCACCTTGCGGTGCTTGAAGGTGCCGGTGATTTCCACCTCTTCCTGAAGGCGCACGAAGACAGGCTGCGCATAGGCCGGCAAATTGTCGTCCAGATGCGCCTTGAACCTGGTCCAGTCCGGTTCTTCCGCGACCACCATGGAGACCATGCCGGCGCGGCCATCCATGCCATTGATGGCAACGCCATAGACATTGGCTTCCTTGATGCCCGGATAGATAGAGATCGCTTCCGCCACTTCAGACGTCGCCACGTTCTCCCCCTTCCAGCGGAACGTGTCGCCGATGCGATCCATGAAATAGAAATAGCCGCGCTCGTCTTGCTTCAGAAGGTCACCGGAGCGGAACCACATGTCGCCTTTCTCGAAGACGTCGCGCAGGATTTTCTTCTCGGTTGCCTTGGCATCCGCATAGCCGTCGAACTTGCCGGTGGCGCTTTCAGGATCGATCTTGCCGAGCGCCTCACCGACCTCGCCTGGTGCGCATTTGATACACAGCCCGTCGGCACCGCGAATGGGCTCCTCGGCGTCCACGTCGAACTTCACGATTTCAACGTTGAAGGTCTTCTTGGCATAACCGGGCACGCGGCCGACAGCACCAACCGTGCCGTCATAATTCATCAGCGCGATATTGCCTTCAGTCGCCCCATAGAACTCAACGATGCGCGGGATCTTGAAGCGCTGCTGGAACGGCTCCCAGATTTCAGGCCGCAGGCCGTTGCCCACGGCAAGGCGTACCTTGTGCCTGTTCTCACCGGGCTTCTGATCCGTGTTCAGAAGATACCGGCACAGCTCGCCGATATACTGGAACAGGGTCGCTTCATGCTTGGCGCAGTCTTCCCAGAACTCCCGGGCGGAGAACTTGCGCTTGACGATAACCGAGCCGCCGACCGTCAGGACTGCACCCACGGCGCAGACACCGCCGGCCGAGTGATAGAGCGGAAGCACCACATACATACGGTCCTTCTCCGTTGCCGCAGTTGCGGCTGAGAAGGCCCCGGCCATGGTCTGCAGCCGGTAATGGGTGATCTTGGCAGCCTTGGGCAGACCTGTGGTGCCGGACGTATAGATATAGAGCGCGTTGTCGGTCTGCTGCAGATCCTTGCGCGTATCGGCCGGAAGGGGTTCCGCGGAATAAAGACCCAGACTATCGGACAGGTTTTCTGCTCCTTGCACCGGTTCGCCGTGAATCCAAGGCTTGATGTCGCGGTCGAACTTGTCGGCAGCACCGAAGAAATTGTCTGCGAGGCTGTCATCGACGATGGCGTGGTTGGCGCCGGAAATATTGAGGCAATGGGCAAGCCCCATGCCGGTGAGGTTTGTGTTGATCAGCGCTGCGACGCCACCCATCTTCACGATGCCGAGCCACGCCACGATGTATTCGGGCTTGTTCTCCATCAGCAACGCAATGGCGTCACCCTTGCGCGCGCCCGAGGCCAAAGCCCAGCGCGCATACCGGTTAGCGCGCTCGTTCAGCTGTGCGTAGGTGAGGGTCGAGCCATCTTCACCCGTGATGGCCAGATTGTCGGGCTTGGTAGCTGCCAGCCCCTCAATGATGTCCGCCCAGGTCCGGTCCGGATTCTTCTGGATGTCCTTCAGCCGGCCAAGCGTGCGCACGGCACTGCGCAGATAGGTGATCTCTTTGCCAATTCGGTTTAACACAACGGCGTCCTCCCAAGACGTTTCCGCCGATATAGAAGTGTCATTGAAAATTGGTCAAGCGGAACCGGGGCTGAAACGGGGTCGTCATGAAGCCTAAAGACGCAGAGACTGTAAGGACTTATGCCGGGCAGCAGGTAGATGCGATCGGCCTGCAATGCCCGCTGCCGGTCCTCAAGCTGCAAAAGGCGTTGCGTCGATGCGCAATCGGCGAGCGCGTGACGCTGCTCGCAACAGACCCCGCCTCACAGATCGACGTGCCCCATTTCTGCAATGAGACGGGCCATACCCTGCTGACCAATCGTCGCGAGGCAGACACCTTCATCTATGAAGTGGAATGCAAGGCCCTGCCGTCAGCCGTCTGACGCCTGCCATTCATCCGCAAGCAGCGCATAGATCAGGACATCATGCCAGCGGTCATCAAGGCGTTCGGCCTTGAGCAGAGTACCCTCGTGGCGCATGCCCATGCGCTCCAGGACCCGGCGTGACGCCTTGTTGTCCGAGACGCAACGTGCCCACAGCCGGTTGAGCGGCCATTGTGAGAAAGCCGCTTCTGCCACCAGCCGCACCGCCTCGCTGACGAAGCCGCCGCCCCAGTAATCCGAATGCAGCACATAGCCGATCTCGGCATTGCCAAGACGCAGATCATCCAGATGCAGGGAAACACCGCCGATGGCCTTACCGCCCGGCAGGGCAAGCGCAAGATCATACCGCAGGCGCGGCGAGACCTGCTGCTGATTGAGAAACTCGGCAAGTGTGGCGCGGGACTGTTCGACCGTATTGGGCCCCCAGAGAAGATGCTTTGTGACCTCCCGGCGTTCTGCATAGGCATGCAGCGCCCCCAGATCTCCCGAGGTGAAATCCCGCACCACCAGCCGCCGGCTGCGCAGCGGCAGCACCAGGGGCGGATAATCGGCATGCCGGGGCTCGGCTGGCACCTGCGGCGCGGAGAGGGCGGCGGTCTGTCTCATGAAGGTCTGTCGGGTCCCCAGAAAGCGATAAACGGCGACGCTACTCCTTCGGCCCCGGCCTTGCCAATGATCGCAATGCCGTGGCTGGCCTTGCCATTGGCCACCAAGGGCGGGCATAACCCCGTTTCACACGTGAAATGACCAAAGCGCGGCCTGAAAACCATGCCGCCGCAGGCAGTTAGAGAAAAAGTCCCGCGCCCATGTCAGCGTCCACCGACGAAAAGACGGCTCCCGCTCCGGCCCCGGAAGGCGAGACAAAGGCCGCTCCCCGGACCCGCCGGGTGCGCCGCACGGGCGAGGAAGCACGCCGGCTGATTCTGGATGCTGCCGAACAGCGCCTTGCCTCAAGCGGGCCGGAAGGTATCCGGCTGCAGGACATTGCAAAGGACGTGGGTATTTCGCACCCGGCAATCCTGCATCATTTCCAGAGCAGAGAAGGCCTCGTGGGGGCGTTGGTGGAACGCACCATGACCCATCTGCGGGATGCTCTGCTGGGCGTCATCACCCGCGGACAGAGCGGTGCTCTGGACACCGATGCGATGATGGACGAGGTATTCGCAACCCTCTCCGACCGGGGCCATGCCCGCCTGCTGGCCTGGCTGACCCTGACCGGCCGCGTGGAGCCGGAGTCGGGCCTCACTGACAGTGACGACGAGAAAAGCAAGGCTGAGGGAAGCCGCGGCCGCCAGATGCTGGGTGAACTGACAGACCTGGTGCATGAAGCCGCAGCACGGCAGGCGCGGGATGCCGGCAAGATCGAACCCAGCAAGGAAGACACCCGCTTCTTCATTCTGCTGGCCGCCATGTCGGCCTTCGGCGAGGCAATTGTGGGCCGCCAGATGTATGAGGCGGCAGGTCTTGGCGGCGACCCTGAAGCCGCCGCCAAGTTCAGAACCCGTCTCAAGGCGCTACTGCACCCGGTCAAGTAAACCGGAGCCGTCGCCCAAGACTGTTGTCAGGCGCCGCGGCGGGCATCCAGTGACAGCGTGTCCTCGTCACGGAAGGCCAGCATCACCAGCGTGGCGAAGAACACCGTGAGCGACGGGAAGAACAGGATCTGTACATTGTCCTGACCGAAGATCACGCCCAGCGGATCGACGATGGACTGCCAGATTGGCAGGATGCCAATGCCGATGAGAGCCGCCATGGCCGGATAGGTGACACGGCGGAACAGCCCGACGATCACCGCAACGGCAAGGACCGCCTGCAGGGCACCAAGTACGATCTGCAGCGTCGGATCACTCAGGATGCCGCCGTAATAGGTGTCGGAGACGCCGATGGCGGCTTCGGTGGCGGCCAGCTTGATGATGGCCCAGATGAGAATGAGCAGGCCGATGCCGACCCGCAGCAACATGAGGCTGACGGATTTCATTTTTGATCCCCTTCCAAATTAGCGCGGAGTGCGCTGATGAGACGCCTTCCGCCACAGGAGCCGCCGGCTGTCACGATGACGAACCGGACCGGTCCGCAACCAGATGGGCGCTTGGAGGCCACACGCCCAAATCACGCTTTGGCGACCAGGCGTGAGAGCGCCGCAACCATATGATCGACAAGCGCTTTTAATCTGCCACGCGATCCCTATAGTGCGCCGCACCAATGCTGGCGCGGTCCCGCAGCCGGCAGCAACCATACCGGACCTGGCAGATTCCATGGCGATTGACCGCACAGCGGACAACACCTCGACCTTCACGAAGCGGATGCGCACCTATCTCGACATGATGTTTGTCGATCACGGGATTTTCCGGCTGTTCATCAATCTCGCAACGCCCGTGACCCCGCGCGCCTGGCGCTCAGGCCAGCTCTGGCCGCGCCACGTGAAACTGGCGAAGGAGCGGGGCGTCAAGACGATCATCAACCTGCGCGGTGCGCGTGATTGCGGGGCCTATGTGCTCGAGCGCGAGGCGTGCGAGAAATATGGCGTCACGATGATCGACATGCCGCTGGAAAGCCGCTCCGCCCCCCAGGTGGACAGGCTCAACCGTGCCAACGAGGTGTTCAACTCGGTCGAGTATCCCATCCTGCTGCATTGCAAGTCCGGAGCGGACCGGGTGGGCATCGGCACGGCGCTCTACATGATGCTGAAGGAAGGCCGCCCGGTCTCGGAAGCCAAGGAGCAGCTGTCCCTGCGCTTCGGCCATGTGCGCCAGGCCAAGACCGGCGTGCTCGATGCCTTTCTCGAGGAATACGAAGCTCGGAACGCGCGCGAACCCATCGATTTCATGACATGGGTGAACACGGAATATGACCGCGAAGGCCTCAACGCCCGCTTCCAGAACATGAAAGCCGGTGACGTCATCATCGACTTCATCCTGCAGCGCGAGTAGGAGGCTCGCCAAAGGGTGTGCCGCCCTACTGGGCAGCCTCTACCTTGTCTTCAGCGAAATACTGCATCTTGCACAGGCGGGCATAAAGGCCGTCGGCTGCCACAAGGTCATCATGGCTGCCGAGCTCGACCACCCTGCCCTGATCCATCACACAGATCATGTCCGCTTCACGCACCGTCGCAAGGCGATGGGCGATGACAATGGTGGTGCGCCCATGGCGCAGGGTCTCAAGCGCGTCCTGCACCTTCCGCTCGCTTTCCGCGTCAAGCGCGCTGGTTGCTTCATCAAGCAGCAGGATCGGGGCATCGCGCAAAATGGCCCGGGCCAGGGCGATGCGCTGGCGCTGCCCGCCGGAAAGCTTGAGCCCCCTGTCGCCGACAACCGTCTCATAGCCTTCCGGCATGGCGGTGATGAACTCTTCAGCCGCCGCCGCCCTGGCCGCGGCACGGATCTCGTCATCCGTTGCATCAAGCTTGCCGAAGGCAATATTGGCGCGGACCGTGTCGTTGAAGAGGGTCACATCCTGACTGACGATCGCCATTTCGCGGCGCAGGGACGCAAGCGTCACGTCCTTCACATCCTGTCCATCGATGGTGACGGCCCCGGACGTGGCGTCATAAAGCCGCGGAATGAGATTGATGACCGTGGACTTGCCCGCCCCGGACGGCCCTACAAGCGCGACCGTGGACCCCGCGGCCACGTCGAGCGAAAAGGCACTCAATGCCGGAGCACCCGGCTCGTACTCGAACCCGACATCCGCAAAGCGCACATGGCCTTTTTCAAGGTCGAGCGGCCTTGCATCCGCCCGGTCCCGGATCGCCGGCACTTCGTCCACGAGATCGAACACCCGCTGGACGGCCGCCATCCCCTCCTGGAACACCACGTGGAGCGTCCCGAGCGCCCGCGCCGGGGCGGCCCCCAGCAGCAGGGCAGACAGGAAACCCATCAGACTGCCGACGGAGCCGACGCCGGCAAACACACTCCAGATTCCGTAGGCAACGACGCCGGCAACAGCGACACCGCCCAAAATCTCCATGCCCGGATCGACCAGGGAGCGGCCGCGCACGAGCTTCATGTTCCAGCGGTAGAACCCCTCGAAGAAGCTGTTGGCCCGCTTGTTCTCATAGTCTTCGAGGCCGAATGTCTTGACCATGCGGGCACCGGACAGGCTCTCGTTCAGAAGCGCTGTCATGTCACCCACATAGCTTTGCGTGTCGGCCGAAACCCGGCGCATGCGCTTGCCGAGTGCATTGATGGGAACGATGGCGAGCGGGTAGATCGCAAGGATGCCAAGCGTCAGCCGCCAATCCATGTAGATCATGGTGCCGACCAGAAACACCAGTGTCAGGAGATCACGCACACCATTGGTCATCACACGCGTCAGCGCTTCGCGGACCACATTGAGGTCGTTGGTGAATCGCGACAGGTACCGGCCGGTGGCTTCCCGGTTGAGCCGAGCAAGATCGATGGTCAGCAGACGCCCGAACATGGCCGACTGCATCCCCTTCAGCACACGGAACACAACGGAACTCGTGACCACGGTTTGCAGGTAGAGCGTCACCGACTTGGCGATCACCAGTGCCACGATGATCAGCGGCACCTCGACGATCTTATCCATGTTGCCCGCCTCGATCGCATCGATCGCGTACTCAATGAGCAACGGATAGATGCCGGTGGTAGAGGCCACCAATGCAAGCAGCAGCATGGCGAGCAGCACGCGGGGCAACTGCGGCAACATCCATTCACGCCATACGCGCGCCGCATAGACCCAGGTCAGGGCCCTGGGTTCGGCCGGGACGATGTCGCTGCCTTGCTTGTCCTGATGCGGGTCAGTATCCGCCAAAGGGCCCTCCCGCCCGGATTGAAACGCTGTCGGCCACGGATGATAGCCCGGAATGTGGCGGTGATGGGTCAAGGGTGGCCCGCGCTTCGTGGTGCCCCTGGCCGGACTCGAACCAGCACGGAGTTACCCCCAGCAGATTTTGAGTCTGAGATGCTTGGTGCGGAAGGCGGGACTCGAACCCGCAAGCCTTTGAAGGGCAGCGGATTTTGAGTCCGCCGTGTCTGCCAATTCCACCACTTCCGCGTCACCAGCTACGGGTCACGTCACCAGTGGCGTCACTACCTACGCGACTTCGCGGGGCTGCTCAAGGGCGTCCACAAGCGAGGCCAGGTGCTTGGGCGCAAGGTGAGCGTAGCGCATGGTTGTCTGGGTAGTCTTGTGGCCCATCCATTCCTTGACCCGTACCAGATCAACGCCCCGCTGGATAAGGCGGGAACAGCAAGTATGCCGCAAGGCATACGGTACGAACTGCGGGTCATCTGACAGACCCAACTCGGCGCGGACCCGATCCCATCCGTACAGGAACCACCGGCCCATCTCCTCCGTGGAGAGGCCGAAGTCAAAGGGACCATGCCGCCCGCCATCGGTGCGGCGGAGCAGGACCTCCTTGACCCGGCCTGTCATGTGGATCGACCGGGGCCAGTTGGTCTTGTTCTCCCAGAGGGTAATCATCCCGAGGCCGAAGTTGATGTCGCGGGCTTCGAGCGTCCACAACTCGGACGGACGGAAGCCGGTGTCTATCAGGCACACAAAGGCGTCCAGTCGGTCTTGGTCGCCCCACAGGCCGAAGTAGTGATGGAATGCCTGCTCCTCGGCGTCACTCAACCAGCGTATGCGGCCTTGGTTCTCCTTCGCCCGTTCGATCTTGGGCAGGACCGTCAAGTGGCCACGGGTCTGAGCCAGATTGAGCGCCTTGGACAGGCAGGACAGCTTGCGGTTGATCGTGCTCCCGCTATTGCCCTTCTCGATGCAGGCAGCAACGAATGCCTCGATCTCCTCGGTCCCGATCTCAGTCACCGGCAGGTGCGGCCCAAAGAACTCCTCAATCTGCCGGATGTTGTGGGTCTGCTTCCGCCCGTGAGCGGTGCCCTTCCAGTATTTGGTATGTGTCTCCCGGAATGCCTGCTCCAGCGTCCACGGCCCGCCGACCCGCCGGGGCTTCTTGCCCCCACGGATCGGTGCATCGTCGGGGACCGGGATAGGCTTCCCGAGGATCGCGGCGGCACGGGCTTCCATTTCCCATGCCTTGGCCTCCTCCTCGGTGTTGAAGGAGTAGCGGGGGAGGCGCTGGCCTTTGACGGTCACGTCCGCCTGCCACTTCGTCCCCTTTCGTCTTACTGCCATATCAATCTGCTCCTTGTGACAAGAGGTTCTCCAGGAACCGACGCCCCTTCGGCGTCAGGTAAACCTGCTTGGCCTTGCGATCCTCGGGGTCCTCCCGCGCTTCGATCAGGCCGAAGCCGGGAACGCCCTTCCGGTATCCGGTGGATGACAGGATGCCCACGTTGCGGCTCATGGTGGAGCGGGCAACGCCTAGGTGATCCTGCATCTCTCTCATGCCGACGCCTTCTTTCCGGGCCGCCATGAGGAATGTCATGATGGTCTGGGCCTGAATGTCGGGTTCCAATACGCGGAACGCCTCAATCGTATTTATCAAGCGGCCAATCGTTCGCTTGCTGGCTCGCTGAGGGGTTTGAGATGCCATTTTTTCCTCTATCTCTCTGCACTGACTTGCAAATTTCGAGCTTCATCTGGCCGATCCAGATGTGCAGCTCGCCTGCGTCACGGGCGGTCTCAAAGAACTTCCTGTGACCATTACCGTCCCCGCGTGTGAACTCTACATACAGTTCCCACGAAGGAGCAATGCGGACATACCAAAAACGCAGTAACTTCACGTAAATACCCTCTATTTTACATAGGTTTCGGGGGGAACCGGGAGGCGACTCGCCGTTTCCGATATTTTCGGATCGACACCGCCGCTGGGCAACTCCCGGCGAGACATAAGGGTGTTTCGAGACCCGCCAGAGACGGGGTGGTCCTGCGTTATGGGGCTTTAGCGGGGCGCTTTCCGGCCAGCCTCCTATAGGTTTTGCGACAGAACGCCGCACAGTTCTCCGCGATTGTGGTGAGAACACTCATGGTTGCAACGCCCACGACCATCGCACTCACCGCGAGCGCCATGCAGGCGGCTGTCATCAGCAATGTTTCCATCACGCTACTCCTCCGATAGTCAGCATGAAGATGATTACAAGGGTGAAGGCGGAGCCTGCGAAGATGACCCCGCCCAAGGCGTCGAGGATTAGGCGCTTCAAATCCAATCCTCCCCGGCGTTCGGGTCAACGGTCCCGCCCAGCGTCACCGCGTACATAGGGACCCGAGCGGGGGCCGTGACCTGCCTCAACTCAACGTCCTCGCCGCACTCCGGGCATCTGGAGTAGGCGCCATCTAGGTCCTCCGCGATGGACGCCGGGACGGCGCGGGCGTCATAGGAGACCAAGCAGCACTCCCCGGCCTTGGACTGCCATTCGATTTTCCCACCGCACTCCGGGCAGCGGGCGGTTACGGTGTCAAACATTCCCACGGTCGTGAGCCTCCATTGAGCGAGAGGGGGGTGTCGCAATTCTTTAGGCGGCGGAAGCGGTCCTTTCTCATGCCCGCCCCCGTGTCGGCCAGTTGCTGATCTTCCGGGCGGCTTCCAAAAAGGCGTCCTGCCCGGTCAGCTTCTCGTATTCCTCATGGGACCAATCGACACCGGAGGCGGTGAGCATGTCCCCGATCTCCCGGCATTCCCGCTTGGTCCGCCGGTCAGGCCCGCACCGCATACCCGTTGGGATATGGGTCAGGGTCCACCACGACTTGGCCAAGAGGCTTCGGTGGATCGCAAAGAAATCACCATGCTCGTAAGCGTCCACGGTGGCTTCCCCGCCGATGGTGCGTAGGGTGAGTTTTATGGTCATGGGATTGTTCCTTTCTCGGATCAGTCAGGACGCACTAAGGGCGGCATTCAGCGAGGTCAGGCCACTCGCCGGTCATCTCGTGGATGATCTCGCGGGCACATTCCTCTGGCGTCAGGCCGGAACCTTCGGCCCAGTCGGCCAGTCCTTGGTTGAGGCGGGCCACGGTGTGCGCTTGGATATGGTCGGGCAGGTCATCGAAATTACAGGCCGTCTCAGCGGCCGGATCGACGCCCCCGCCGCACCACATAGAGACCCCTAGGGGATGCGTCGGGGCATCGCTCATACCCAGACAGTCCCCGTCAAAGAATGCCACCGTGTAGCGGTCAGCGGTCGCCCCGCCGTTGTCATCGCAGCCGGAGATGATCCAGCCAATGTTGTTCAGGCTAAACACCTGCATTGCAATTACTCCCTTAGAGGGTCAGTTAGAACAAATAGACGTTGCCGTCATCGCCCACGTATGGATCGAGGGGCGGGTATTCAGTGCCGTACCCGCAAAGGTCCGCCAAAACGTCCCCTAGGGGGCCAAGGCCGCGGTCCCAGTAGCCCACACCGTGACCGTTGCGCGTGAACCAAAGGTCAATCCCGGCCTGCTCGGCGGTATAGGTGAAGCCCTTGGCCTCGGCCCACCGCTCCGCCATGACCAACAGGTTCCCATGGTCGGCAACAAAGCGTGTGCAGTCAGTGCGGATCAGTGCCGCCGTTTCTGGCGCGAAGTCGTCCACCGTGGCCCCTGCCGGAAGGGCGTCGTCTTCCTCGCCCGTGTTGGTGAAAAAGAGGGCGTCAAGGTAGCCCTTAATGAACGCCTCCAGATCATAGTCCCCAGCGGCGTCCACCGCCTCCTGCGGAAGCGTTAGGACCCTCCCGCCGGTCTCATATTCGGTTTGCATGGTGATTTCCTTAGAGGGTGGTGATTGCTGCCGCCCGGACCTGCCAGTCATCGCGCAGACGGATCGTGTCGGCATCCATAAGGACGCACTTGGCGAAAAACTCGGGGCACCAGTCCCAATCGAAGGGGCCGTCATAGCGCCCGGCGTTCATCGCCTCCGCAAAGGCCTTGTGACAGGCAGTGGCCAAGGCTGGATCAATGACCGCCGCCCGTGTGGTGGCATAGCCGTGCGCCTCAACAAAATCGGTGTAAGGCCCGCCGCCGCGCTCATGTTCCTCCCGCAACGTCTCTAGGTACGTTTCCCAAATGCAGGCGGCGGCTTCGATCAGGTCAAAGGTGGTTGGTTCTGGATTAATCATCCGTATGCCTCCCATTAAAGGCGTTCTTTGGTGGTCGATTGGTTGATGATGTCGTCAAGGTCGCCTGCTAAGGCGTAGAGGTCGGCGGTGTCCGGCTCGGTCAGACCGGCAAGGCTGACCAGATCGTCACGCGCTTCCGCTATTGGAGCGATGATCGCGTTTAGGACGTTGAGCGCCGCGTCGAAATCCGCGAAGTCGCCAATGGCCGTGGCCTGCCCATCTGTATCCCGGCCATAGAGCGTCCAGAACACACCGGTCCCGCGCTCCTCCGCCACAGCGGCGGCTTCTTCATACGCCCCCTCATGGGTGTACACCATGTCCCCGATTTCGGGGTTATAGGACGTGTTCCCTAGGAAGCTGCGCGTTTCCCCATCGACCTCAACGCATGGCCGGATTTCGTAATAGACGAATTTCATCACGCGGCCTCCCGGACGTGGATGTCCTTAAGGCTCCGCAGCGCCTCCCGCGCCTCCCGCACCGCCTCGCGGACCATATCGCCGAAGTAGCCGCCAACGTCCCGGAAGTCCGCCGGGTCCGCATAGATCGACTGGCCCAAGTAGTCCGCGCCGATCATCTGACCGTCCAGATACACCGCAACGCGACTGTCAAAGGCCACGTAATGGCCGCTTTCCAGACCCTCCCGGACTTCCCCGGTATCGTCCCATGACAGGTCCAGATAATCGCAAGGCGTTATGTCCCAAGCGACTAGGAAGCGCTCGGTCTCAAATGTCCACATGCGTTCATAATGTCCCATTGTGACTACTCCCTTAGCGGATCAATGGTTCCAAAAGATGTGCAACTCGCCGCCGATATTGACGGACGTAATGTCGCCGCCGATTTCCATGTCCCGGCCCATCTTGTCCCAGTCAATGTAGTATTGGAGATGGTCCGGGATTTCGGACGTATCCTCGGTCAGTTCCTCCGCGAACTCCGCAAGGCTGTCATAAGTGCCCCGGTAGTTCTCCGCGATGTTCTGGGCCACATTGCAGATGTCGCCTCCGATCTCGTCTAGGTACGCGGCCACCAGCCGGGTTGCATCGCTCATGCCCATGTCCCGCTCAACTTCGGCCACCGCCTCGGCATATTCCGCCAGACCATCAAGTGACGGGTTTTCGCTGCTGCGGATTTCCAAGGGGAAAGCCCCATCGTAATCATGAATGGCCCATTCATCGCCGCGCCCGTTCTCCGCCAACATGGCGTCAATGTCATCGTTAAGGCCCTCGGCATCCCCGGCATAGTCCGCCAGATCAAACCAGCGTCCTAATAACCGGCCCTCGTTATATGCAGCCAAATCAGCCACATAGACCCGCAAATCACTCATGATCTCTGTCCCCTTAAGTGGATCGTGTTTCGCCCCTGCCTTGGGGCATCATCAGGCGACCGGCATTAGGCCGCGACACGTGCCCCTAGCGTTTCCCCTAGAGGCTCACCCTCGCTCCCGCCTACGCACCCAAGGTCTTCTGCTTCCGCTCTGGATACTGGTTCGGTCACTCCGCACTGGTTCCTGCCAGCCACGCGCCGCGCTTTGGTTTATCCCGTGGCGGTTGCGGTTCCGCCGTGGTCATCGGAGCGGTGCGCCCCGTTGACGTTGAGAAAGATATGTTCCCTTGTCGGAACAGTCAACACCCTTTTTGAAATTTTTTTAGACCAATGAAAACAACAGGTTAGACGGATATGGTGACGAAAAGCGTCACTAGACGGATTGTCAGAGGGGCGGGTTATGTCCCCTTATCGGTTCAATTCGTGTCCGGAGCGTGTCCCCCAAGGGCTGGCCCCTGCGGTGGTGGTGGTGGTGGTGGTGGTCATGCCCCGTGGCCCTAGGAGGCTCATAAAGAGTCCTAGAGTGCCCCTTAGGCTGGCCAGTGGTGATGTACCGGGCAGGGTCTAAACGCTTATCAGCGGGCAACCTTGCGAGTCCTAGAGGGTCTGTAAGTGTCCCCTAGGGCTGTGGTCCTGTCAGCAAAACCATATATGCCTCGCGGACGCCCGAAACGACCGGCCCGCAGGACACTCGCCGGGCACCTATTGGCCCCGATAGGTACCGGAGTGATCCACGATCTCACCCGGACCCAATGAAATCAATGGGTTAGCCTGAATGGTGACGGTAGATGGTGACGCAAAGCCCCCTGCACGATCCCCTAGGGGCCAGCGGACCCCCCTATGGGGGAAACTCCAGCCAGCCTATCCGATGATACCCGCTCAAATTTTTGCGGCAAAATCACCGGGTCCGGAGCATGTGGGGGTCCTCACGGTTCTCGCGGCGCTGCTTGCGGTCCACGTAGTCGATCCAGAGGTCGAACAGCTTTATCGGGAGGCCCATGAGGGTCAGGACGACCAGGAGACCAATGGTGTGCGTGAAGATGTCCCAGAGGGAGTTGAGAATATCCATGGCGGTGGGGGAGGACCCCCTCCCCTCGGGACTCTTACCGAGACCTTTGGGGAGGGTTCTTCGTACATCAATCAGGTGTCTTTAGGTGTCTTTAGGTGTCTGTAGGTATCCCTATGTATATCTTACAGGGAACCCTTTCCACCCTCCCTATAGGGGAACCTAATTATCACACACGGACCCATGAGGGGTTCCTGGGGCCTTTCCCACCGGCTGCCTGAATGAACTTCTGGAGTTCCTGGGCGAGGAGGGCCTCACGGTGCTCCTGCTGCCTCTTGGCGGCGTCCTGGGCCATCTTGTCGGTCCAGAAGGCGACAGCCATGGCGAGGGCGTCGAGGCGGTCGTCCTGCCCCAGGGCACCCTTATCGCGGGTGATCCGGGTCATCTGGTGGAACAGGCTATAGTGGTGGGCACGTTCCCCTGGGTACTCCTGGATGGACTGGTAGTCCTTCCGGATGACCTCCGGGTCCACGATGAGGCGGTGGGCGTTCATGACCGGCTCCAGGGTGTCGCAGATGCGCTTCTCCTTCTGGACCGAGTGCTTCACGCCGTCCTCGATCCGGCACGGGTAGATGCGCTGGAGGACCGGCTTGAACAACTGGGTGAACATGCCGTCTCCCCAGTTCTCCTCGATCACGATGGAGTTGACCTTGTTCCGCTTGGCAGCCTGGGCCAACTCGACCAGGACATCCTCCTCGTAACCGCCACGGAAGCCCATCACGTCAGGGACGTACAGGGACCCGTTGAGCATCTTGGTCACGGCGTAGGTCGTCTCGTCCTTACCACGCCCCGAGGGGTCGATCGCCATGACCGAGCCGGTGTACGGGGCCAGTTCCGGGTATCCTTCTGGGGACCGCGAGATGGCCATGGGGCGGTGGAAGCGGTCGCCCGCCAGGCCCACGTTGGGGAGGTCGTCAATCACCAGGTCGGGATCACCGGCCCACACGACGCGGGTGGGGGCCAGGTCGATGTCAACCGAGCGGACGATGAGGTCTCTCAGGCGGAGCGGGTAGCGGTCGGCGTCCGACAGGCTGGTGTCCAGCATGAACTGGAGGGAGTAGCCGGAGCGTCCATAGGACAGCTTACGTTTCTCCAGGTCCTCCTCATCGAAGCGCTTGGGGTCCACCGGCATACCGGCCTGGGCGGTCCCCAGGTCGAGCGCCTCGGCTACCATGGGGGCCAAGCGATCCCCGTAGGCCAGTCGGACCTTCTCGTCGGGATACTGAGCGGGCCACACGCGGATTTCGTAACCACGCTGGGGGAGGACGTTGTAGAGGGACTGCTCGCACTGGGGAGTACCCAGATACGTCACCTTACCGATGTCCGGTTTGATGATGGCGTCGAACTCCTTCACACGCTCGGCCAGCTTGTCTCGCATAACCTGGGTCTCGGAGTTCTTGGGGACCTCCACGTCATCCGCAACGATCTCGTCGGCACGGGAGCCGGTAAGCTGCCCGAAGATGCCGACCGATTTCACGGACGGGGAGTGCGAGGCGCGGGCCGGGCCAACGTCGAACATGATGTTGGAGTCTCGGCAACCTGGCCGGGGCCGGAGATGGGCCAGGACCGGCATCTCAGCGATCAGCCGCTTGGCGAAGGTGGAGAACTGGTCAGAGCGTTCCTTGGAGGCCGATACGACCAGGATGTTCACATGGGGGTCCAGGTAGAGCCGCCAGACCACGTAGGCGGCGGTGATCCACGACTTGCCGACGCCCCGGAACGCTTCGATGATTTTTCGGTCGGGGCCGTGCTGGAGGTATGCGGCAATGTCGTACTGGACTGGCGTTGGGTCGGGGAGACACAGGTGCTTCCATACGAGGTAGAGGAAGTTCCTGAAATCCCGGAGTTGGTCTAAGATCATTGCTCCCTTATGGGTACAGAAGGGCCAGGGAGGCCCGCTGAGTGGGGTCTGGGGGATGTCCGGTGTGATTGCCTTCGGAGACCCAAACGCCCACCAGCGGACTCCTGAGAGGCTTCTAGGACTGCTCGCCCGTTATGGACTGCGGGAAGGGAAGGATGTCTGCCAGCTTCTGCGTGGCGGAGTCCGCATTACTGGACCCGATATCGGCCTCGATGCCGTTGTCCTTGAGGAACTTGACGGCTGCCGAGATGTCGGCGGGCTTGGCCTCACCAGACTGAATGCGTCGGGTAAGCTCCTCCGCTACGGCGGTGTGGAGACGCTCAAGGGCCTCCTCGGATGCTTTAGAAGACAATGAAGCCTCCAGTGAACAAGAAGGTGAGTATGGAGGACACGAACCCGATACCGGCGGCTGCGCCGACTACCCAGGTCTGGGATCGCTCAAGCCGGTCTGTCCGGTCTTCGAGGTCCTCGATTTGCTTTTCCTGACGGGCTGACTGGGCCAGGAACCCGTCGATCTTCCCCTCGACCCGTCCGAGCATCAGGTAGATGTCGCTATGGGTGGGGGTGCGGTTTTCGTTCATGTGTCAGTGCGGATGCGGTTGATTATCCAGGTGGCCGGGCCGTCCTGGGAGACATCCGTGGCGTTCCGGTGATGGGCGGCGTGGTTGTGCTCGCCCATAGTCAGGATGGCATTCAGCCAGCCACGTGTCGCAGGACCGTCCAGGCCGTGGTTGAAGACGCTGAGGATCAATCCGAAGTGGGTCAACGCGATCGGAAGGGCGAACCCGTAGATGATCCCAGGAAGCCCGAAGACAGCGCATAACGCCAGGTGGAGTAGTGCTACTGAGGGACCATGCCGGTGGAAGAACTCCACAGGCCGCTGGCGGAGAAGCCGTCCCAGGAACATACGGGGCACCGGAGCATCTGCGCCGTGGAAGGCGTAGAGCGCTGCCCGCCAGCCAAGAAGGGCTGGAGAGTGCGGATCGCCTGGCTGGTCCACGTATCGGTGGTGGTTGAAGTGCTGGGCTGCCCACTCCACGGGACTCATATGGGACCCGAGGAAGCCCGCGCCGGTCCCTACCCACTCCCAGAAAGGGGAGGTCCTGAACGCCCGGTGGGCCAGGCGACGGTGGTAGGTGACGGACATCCCTACACCCCCGAACAGGACGAACAGGGCGAGGGAGACCGCGAGACCGGCGGGAGAGAAGGCCAACACCAGTCCGCCCACCGCGACCGCCGTGGAGACGATCTGGAGGGCGGTCAGGTAGAGGAGCTTCTGGTTCACACCGATAGCTCCTCAAGGGTCGTGGGGAACTCGTCACGCTTCCAGAAAGTGACCCCGAGGGTCTTGGAGAGGGCTTCGATCTCCACGTCCTCGTCATCCGGAAGCGCGATCAGGTCATTGGGGTCGATCTCCCCGCCGTCCAGGAGCGCCTCGCCTTTCCCGAGATAGAGGAAGGTATCAGCGCCACGGGCGGGAAGCGTCAGGACTTCGCCTGCCCCGATCATCACGATCTCCCGGTCGAACCATTCAGGCTCGCGGGGTTGGATGCAAACGTAGCCATTCCCACGGGGGTCTTCGGTTGTGATGACGTAGCCCCGCTTACCACGGACCTTGAAGGCCCCGTCGCCCTGCGTGAACACATGCCCGCCATTCGGGAGGTCAGGACAGGAGAACCGCCAGGCCCCGCGAGTGACCAGGAGAATCTCCGGATGCGGAGTATAGCCGGGCTTGTTGGGGAACTCAGGGAGTCCGGAAGACGCCAGGTGGTGCTCCTGACCGGCAGCGACATCGAACATGCGCCAGATGTTGAACCGGGGCGTCCGGGCCATCTGGTACTGCGTATCGCCGCCGGGAGCGAAGGGGTTGGGCTTCCAGTTGAGTTTCGTCATGCTGCAATCGTGATTGTGGTTGAGGGGAAGGACGTAAATCCGGAACTGATATTCCACCGCCAGTAGCGGCCATTGGTGCCGTTAATGCTGCCCCCTCCGGCCACGGCGGCGGAGCCCGCTGAGAATGTGCCGAGACCGGGAATGGTCAGGGTGCTCCAGGAAGGGGTCGGCACGGCGTTGTTGAGGACCAATTCGAGCAGGTACTCATTGGGGGTCCCGTTGGTGTAGATCATCCTGGTTATGTACAAGCCGGAGAGGGAGGCCCCGACGCCGAGAATGGGCGTCTTCGGACTCGCGCTTCCGATGGCGCTGGCCGGGCTACGCAGGGAGAGAGTCGCCCGGTCTGAGTACCCCGAGGTATATTGCGTCCCTATCTGGGTGCCGGACTTCGCGTCGTTAATGGGCCATGAGCCGAATCCGGACGAGATAGCCGCCTGGAACCCAGCCGACTTTCCATAGAAGTCCGAGAACTTGATGACCCCCGAGCCGGGGACGCCAGGAGCCGCCCCGTAATACTCAGAGAGGCTGTGAGGAGCGGCCCCGCCGAACTCCCCCGCGATCTGGCTGAGGGAGATCGGGCCGGAAGACTGGAGGGCCATTAGCGACCCTCCAATGCTGCCACGCGGTTCTCCAGGGCCTTGACGGCCTCGACCAGGAGGCCGACGAGGTTCCCGTAGGCGACCGACAGGAAGCCGTCCTCGTTCTCCAGGACTGCCTCGGGAGCGACCGCCGCAACGTCCTGAGCGATCAGGCCGGTGCCGCGCTTGCCGTTATCCGTGCGCCGGAAGGTCACGCCCTCCAACTGCCGCAGCTTCTCAAGCGGGTACGGGATGGTCTCCACGTCCTTCTTGAGGCGTCGATCGGAGTACGCCGTGATATCCCCGGCAGCCGTGAAAGCGCCCGTCACATACCCGTTGCCGGAGCCATAGAGCGCGTAGCTGCCATAGCCGAGGAAGCCGGTAGCCGAGGCGTCATGGTTGACGCCCGCCACCCCACCATGGCTCGACTGCATCGCCCTGCCGTAGATGGCGTGGTTGCCATCAGCCTGGCCATAGACTGCATAGTGGCCATACTCATTGAGGCCGTAGAGGGCCGGTGCCGTTCCATCCGGAGCGTTCGCCCGGAGGGTCACGCTCCAGACCTGCGCGGCGGTCATGGCGTTGTTCACGTCGAGCTTCATCACGGTACTCAGGCCGAGGTTCGACAGGGCGGCGGCGGTGTTGTCCAGGTCTGCGAGGTTCTGGCCGGTCTGGAGGTAATCACTCGGATCGACGGACGAAGCGGACGCGGCGGCGTCAGCGGCGCTTTGGGCTGCGGCGTCAGCATACCCACTGGCGTCGTTGGAGAAGCCCTGGGCAGCATCCTTCTCGGCTTCGGCCTTCTTCATCCAGTGATAGGCGGAATAACCGGCGGGGTTCTCACCATCATTGACGGCGGCGTCCTCGCCAGCCATGGACCAGAGACGGGCCTTCGCCACGTAGTGACGCGCCGAGTGTCCTGCGGGATTCACGCCATCGTTGACCGAAGTGCCTTCGTCCGCGCCTGCCCAGTCCTTGGCCTTCTCGGCCCAGTGGTAGGCAGAGTATCCCGCCGGGTTGTCGCCATCATTGACCAGAGTGTCCGCAACGGTCGTAGCCCAGGCGTGAGCCTCGTCGCGGTACTCCTCGGTCTCGGCCTTGTCGGAGGCGATGGCGTCACGCGCCTCAGCCCCCAGGTTGTCGTATGCCTCCTGCACCACGTGGATGATCTGGATGGCGGACTTGTCGAGGTCCGTCTCCCGGAGGATCGAGCCATCCTTGAAGTCCACGAGGCGAGTATCGCGCGGCGTCTCGCGCTGCACCTTAACGGTCACGCCGTTGGCAGGGGCGGTGTCCATCCGAACCGTGCCGGAGTCCAGGAACGAGAAGGCCGTGGTGGCCTCATCATCCAGAGAGACCTTCACGAAGTCGGAGGAGAGGTAGTCGAATGGGATGGGGAAGTCAGTGTTAGACCCATCGCCTGTGTATTCGATAAACGTCTGTGCCATTTAGGTTCCCAAAAAGAGAAAGGCCCCAGGGATCACCCCCAGGGCCTTGTGGCTGTCTTGAAGTTTTCGGTCGGAGCTACTTGGAGGACTCAGGGAGGTCCAAGGCATCCCCGAGCATCTGGAGACCGTTCTGGACGCCGTTGGCGTTCTGGAGGATCAGCGCCCGCGTGAGGGCGTTGTAGTCCTTCTCCGAGAACTGGTAGTCCGGATTGAGGGCCGACGCTGTTGCGCCCCGCGTTGCCTTGAGGGCCTGATTGAGCAGATCGACACTCGGGTTGCCGAAGAACGCCCCAGCGGACATGCCGGTCGTCCTGGCGTGGGCGAAGATGGGATCGCTCCCGTAAAGCTCCGCCCCCGTATCAATCCCGACAGGCAGGATAGAAGCCCATCCGGCTCGGTAGAATGCCGCCGACCCCAGGGCCGTGGGGTTGAGACGCTCGCGGAGGTAATCCTGGGCATCATCCCGGCCCGCAGCGCTTGCGGCGGCCATCAAAGCGTAGCCAATCCCGCCGAACACGAGGGAGCCGAGGAAGGACGCATAGGTCTCGAAGTCGGCCATACGCACACCGTGGATGGTCTGCTTGGCCCACGACACCATCATGAAGCTGCGGAACTGGAAGATGATCTTGCCGACATCCGTAGTCATGAACTGGGCGAGGTCGCCTATGTCGTTCTTCTGGATCGCCCGCCTCATCCAGCGCTGGATACCGAACACGAAGGCATCGCGGGCCACCGGGTCATCCCATTCATCCAGGTTGAGGGTCTTCACCCGCTTCCCGGTGAGGGGACCTTCCGTGTACCCCACATGCTTCCTCATCTGTGCGAATACCCGCTCGGCAGTCTCGTCGTTGAGTCCGAGGGACAGGAGCCGCTTCTTGGAGAGTTTACGGCCCTTCCCGGTCGCCATGTCAGCGAAGCGCTGTACGGCGGCGCGGGCACCCATACGCTCCAGGGCGATATTGATGGGGTGCATGAAGGAGATGTCGGCCACCGTCCGAGTAGCGAGATGGAGGCCCTTGTCCACCTTGTTGGCGGTACGCAACTCCGGGATGTCCATGTCGTCGAAACGGCCCAACGGGTTCTGCAAGATTCGATCGGTGCCGGGGGCAACCATGGCCTCCAACTCACGTGCAAGCTGGTCGTCCAACTCGCCCGTCTCGATCCTCTTGAAGACCTTGCGGAGTGCCGGGACGTGCCGGAGCGTGGCCCGCATACCGAACTGACCGAGTACGTTCCCGATCTCGGCAATCTGCGCGAAGCCTACCTTGCCCATCACACGGGCGAAGTTGTAGTCCCGGAGCATCCTCCCGGCCCTGCGCATGGAAGCGAAGCGGTTGAGGTCAGCGAGCGGCTGCCCGAGGACGCCCTTCTTGAGGGTCTCCAGGACGGCCAGCTCCTCCTCCATCTTCTGCTTCGAGTAGCCGGGGACCTTTGACGCCGATTTCCGGATGTCGTTCACCCAGTTGTCGAAGTCGTTCTGGCCCTTGAAGCCCTGCCGGGCCATGCCGATGATCCCGGACATCTGACGGACGTAGGACTGCATGATGACCTCGGCATGGTCCTCAAAGAGGTCCTGGACGCTCAGGGTCTCCTGCTGGCCGGTCTGCGGATCACGGACACGCATTGAGTAGGTCTCATCCAAACCAAGACGGCGCTTGGCGCGGGAGGACTTCCCCATGTTGTCCCGCTGCGTGATGTAGAGCATATCTTCGATCTGCTCGTCGCTGATCGACTGCCCGGCTTCCTTAAGCTCCTTCGTGAGGAGTTCACGGAGCCACTCGCGCTGATCGTTCGAGAACATGGTTGAGGACCCCTGGTCCACGCCCCACCCTGCCCGATCCACTGTGCGGCGGTAGGCAGCGGCGATTGCGCTGGCCGCTTCCTCGTCCAGGTCAGCGGACCCCCGCATGATCGCGCGGGTCAGGAGCAGGTCGATTGTGGCGTCACCGAACCGCTCCCGGAGGCTGGACCAGCGCTCCAGCGAGTGGACACGCATGAGGTAGGAGGAGTTCTCGGGGACCTCATCGAAGCCCCGGACGCCTGCCTTCTTGGCCATCTCCAGGAGATTGCGGTTAGTCTCACGGATAGCGTCAGCGGCCTGCTTCACGTACTTGTCGGTGGAGAAGTTCGGATCGCGGACGGTGCGGCCCACGGCCTTGGCGAAGTCGTCGCGCTGCTTTATCTGCTGCACCCAGTTGACCCCGTTCTCCTTCGCCCATCCTTTGAAGGCTTGGTTGAAGGAGCGGTTCACGCGGGTCATCTCAGTGTTGAAGATGTTGACGCTGGACTCCCACGCGGTGGCCGCTTGGGGCCTGCCGGTGGTCCGGATTCCCGAGGGGTTCGGCGTGAGGAGGTCCGCAGCGAACGCAACCATCGGGTGCTTCGAGCGGGCCATCTGGGAATACATATCCCACTGGGCCGTCACGTCGCCCGCCACGGGGCGGTACTCCTCGGCCAGGGCAAACTTGTCCTGCACCTGCTTGGACGTGAAGTCCTCCACATACGGGTTGAAGGCGGCGGACACGTTACCGCCGAAGGACTTGCCGGTTTCGCCGGCGGTCTCCTGAGTGACGATCTCGCCCTCGTCGGTGACGGTCGTGACCACCTGCTTAGGAGTGGCTCCTGTGAGGCCCTGTTCGATCCCCTCCTCGATCGTGATGTCGTCAATGAGGCGGTGAGCGTTCTCGGCCAGGGCGCGGTCCATCTCGACCTGAGCGGCGGACTTGCCGAGAGTCCCGCCCACGGCACCGCCGAGTACAAGGCCGGTCGCTCCGGCTATGACGACATCGTTGAGGTCTCGGTACGGATCGAACTGAGCGATTGCCCCCTCAACACCTGCGTTGATCGTGCCTGCTAGAGCGCCCGTGCGGATGGCCCGCTGGAGGCGCGAGAGGCGCGTCCCCCAGATGGCTGGAGCCGCCACGCCTTCGGTGGCCACGGTAGCCCCAATGGCGACCGGATCGAGAATGGCGGCAGTGACGCGGGCCGCTGTGCCTGTGAGGCCCTGATCCTGGAGGCGCTGCTGCACTGTCCGGATGTCTTCGAGTTGCCCTCGGATGGCCTGCGCGTGGGCGAAGCTGGTGGCCTCGGACAGGCGATCGGAGAACATTTCGACCTCCTCGGGACTGAGACCGCCGAAGATTTCCTCACGCTGTTTTTCGTCAAGGGCGTCGTAAGAGAACTCCGGGTCCGGATCAAACTCCGGCATGTTCATTGAGCGGAGCGCCCAGGCCCCAAGCCATTCGGAGTCGATGGCGTCCTTTACGATCTGGAGGGTACCAACGTCCTCGACCTCGGCCTGCCGGGCCTTCTCGGCCTCGTACCGCATTTCGTCGGTGAACTGGCGGGCCGGGAGGAACTGATCCTCCGGATTTGCCTCCGGGGCCTCCACGGTGAACTCAGGCAAAGGCTCGCGGCTCTTGGAAATGCGAGGCCGAATTACGGCCCCGCTAAGGTAACGATCAGGCATTATCCTCCTCTGCGGGCAATCTCTTGGTCAACGATGTCCTTGATCTCGCCCTGATACAATGCGGACTTTCTGAGGTTCTCCAGGGCCTCTATGGGAAGTCCCCGGACCTGCTCGCGGGCAGCCCCCATATCGGTGAGGTCGAACACGCGAGTTTCCTCGACGTTCTCGATGGCCTGCTGCTTACGAGCGCTTTCCAGGTAATCAAGCTGCTTCTGTGTGAACGACCCGGCCAAGAGGGGCACTTCCTCGCCGCCCTCCACCACAGCCCCGAGAGGCCGCGAAACGGTGGGCACGGGCATGAGGGTCTCCTTGTTGACCAAGACCCAGGCAGTCTGCTGCCCCTGGTGCCGGGGGATCAGTACGAGGTCGTCCGGGTCTTCGACCCCGAAGGCGTCACCGAGGCCACTATCCACGAAACGCCTGGCGGCGAATGCGGACAGGTCCTCGATATTGCTCGGCACACGGACGTTGGTTTTATTGATGGCCACGCCGTTCACCACCTGGTGAGTATCGGCCACGACATCCACGGCCCGCTCGTAAGCCATCTCCTTGTCCCAGCCTTCGAGCAGGTAGCCGCGAGCCGTCTTCTGCACGAGACGCTCCAGATAGACGCTGTTCTTCGGCTCCTCGTCCCAGAACCACCCCGTCATCTTCGACTTGAGACTGTTCACGTAGTCATTCATCTCGGAGCGGGACGGGTTGTCGAGCTGGGTGTCGGTCAGGGTTGCGCTGTTCATGCGGGCCTGGGCTGCCAGGGCGATGGCCTGGGTCCGGTCCCCAACGGCCACCGTCTGCTCATTGAGCATCACCGTGTCGTAGAAGCGCTGCGTCTTCTCGTCGAGATACTGGGAGGCCAAGGCGCGGGCACCGTTGGCGTCCATCATCTCGTACCAAGATACGGCGTCGGCCAGGACGGACGGGACATTGCCCTCTGCCAGGTTCTTCATGCCGAAGGTGTTCGGGGCCACGCGCATGACGGATTTCAAACGCTGATCGACATACCCTGACTGCTGGAGGAACTGCGTATATCGCGCAGCGACCTCCGGGTTCTCGGTGGGGCTGAACCCCTCGGTGATCCCGAGGCTCCGGCGGACACCATCCAGGACCATCTCGACGGTCTCGTTCTTCGTGAGGGAGGCCGTCTTCCCGTTGGGGAGCGGCACTTCAACGGCCCCGACAGAATGGATCGAGGAGGGATCAGCAAGGACCTGAGAGGTCAGGGCTGTCACTTCCAGGGTCAGGCTGTTGCGGGCGTGTTGCTCCGCGGCGGCCTCTGCGGCTGCTTTGGCGATTGCCTCCCGCTTGGCCTGCGCGGTTCCAATAAGACCCGCGACCTGCTTGGGCGAAAGGAGGTCTTCAACAAGGCCCTGGTTGGCCTCGATGACCCCCTCCACGTCCAGACCCTCCGCCGCGTTTCGGTAGAGGTCAACGATGAAGCCAAAGTTCTCCTCGGCCATACGCTCGTTGCGGCGGGCCTCGGCGGTCTTGAGGATGGTATCCACACGGTCGGCGTGGCTGCGCACCTTGGAAAGGGCTGGAACGGATTCACCGTTCTTCCCTGTGCGTGGGGAGTTGAGGAGCGCGTCCACGACCCCATCGTGCCCCTGGTCTGCGGCCCAAGCCGCCATGTCCAGGACCAACTCGTCCATCCGCCGGTTGCTCATGTTGAGGTCGGTGCCGGGTCCGAACTCCCCATACATGGCCCGGACCGCCTCGTTCACGGAAGCCGGATCGGAGCCGAACTCAACTCCCTGCTCGATCAGGTCAACGCCAATCTGGAAGAAGTTCTGATCGGCCTCGTTACGGAGGCGCTGGGCACGGTACTCTTGCTCCGCCACCTGCATCTGCGGGACGATCTCGGCCATGACGGACCTATATCCGTCAGCAAACCACTCAGAGGGCGAAGAACTCAGCGATGCCTGCATCTGTTGGTTGATGAGGTCCTGGAGGCTCGTCGTCTCCAGGTCGATGTTCCCCGCCTTGAGGTCCGCCGCGAGCGCGTTGTACTCCCGATAAGCCTTCCGGAGGCCGTACTGGCGGTCCAGCGCGGCGATGTAGCGATCGCCTATAGTCTCCCGCTGCTCCTTGTAGAATGCCTCGGCCTGCGCGGCGTCCATCGTGGCGAACTTGTTGTAGAGGTCCTTGCCAACTTCCCGCTGACGGCGCTGGTAGTAGTCGTCCACGAACCCCTGGAGCTTCGGGTTGAGCTCAAGGAGACTCTCCGCAAGCTGGTACGTTTTTCGATGCTCAAGGGGCGTGGGCGGTGCCGGGAGCGTCGGAGCCTCCGGCATGTCCGGGCGGGCAGGGGCCACCGGGCCGGGGTTCCGCTGGAAGACGCGGGGCTTTGCCACGGTAGATACTGGAGAAGCGACAGGGCGGAAGCCCTGCTTCTGGATCGGCATTCGGTTTAGCTCCTATTCCACCCGCCGGTTGACGGGGTGCTGTTCTTGGTGAGGCTCCGGTATCCACTGATACCTGCGCCGAGGACATCACCGATCAACTGACCCCGGCTGGGCTGGGGCACCGGAGCGGTTGGCATGACCGGCGAGGTCGGAGCCGCCCTCGTCGGCGGCGCGATCGGCTGGAAGGTCTGCAAGGGAAGCTGGTTGATGGCGGAGTCCGCGCGGGCTTTCAGGCCCAGAGCTTCGAGGGACAACTGGCGGCTGATAGCCTGGCGGTTTCGGTCGATGCTGGTGAGGGCTTCGCCTACCTGACGATCCGTATCGTTCACCAACATACGGGCGGTGATCCCAGCGATCCCGCGCTCGGCTGCGGCCACCTGTGCAGTAGCGGCCTCGGAGCGGCCCTGGCGGATGGCCTCCTCGCCGTAGAGTTGCGCTGCAATCGCTTCCTCGGTAGCGCGGAGGAGCAGAGTCCCTAGCTGGTTCACGTAGTCCTTCTTTATGAGACCTACGGACTCATCGAACCACTCGGCCTGGCGCTGGAACTCGTCTCTCTGGTACGCGAGAATATCATTCGCATACTGAATGTCCTGCGCATAGACCTCGTTGTTGTACTCCTCGATGCGTCGGCGGTGCCGGTCAGCTAGGTACGCCTGTGCCTGGCGGTAGGTCTCCGCTTCGGCGGCATACTCCGCCTGCTCGCTCCATGAGGAGGCGGCGGAGAACATACTGGCACCAGTAATGGCGAGCGTTGGGCTACACATTGTGGAACTTGTAGATTTCCTGAAAGGGGCGTCCTTCGACGCCGAAGTTTTCGTGGACGGCTCCGAACTCCCACCCACACCAACGAAGCCATTTCATGTGGACCTCGTTCCGGATGTCGATGAAGTTGAAAAGCCAGTCGTAGTGGTCGTCCACCAGCTTCTCCATCCAATAGGTGTTCCGAAGGAACCATATGGAGTGGTCCTCCAAAGACGTGCTGGCCATCATCCACGCAAGACCGCAGGTCGGGTCGTGGGGAGACGGGGAGGCCCCGAAGATCGTCAGGACCTCCCCCTCATGCTCAATGACGTACCGCTGGGCGGAGACCTTGAAACTCTCCACTAGACCTTCAAGAGGCTCGTAACCCGCAAAGGCCCTCAACTCCGCTGCATCAGCGGGGCGGAGGTTTGGGGCGAGGTTGTGGCAGTCCTCAAGGACCGCCGAACGGACTGTTGGCATTATCCCATCCTCTGAGACCGGACGATGTACTGCGCCTCCCAGTCCGCGTTGAGGAAGCGGCTGGGGAACGGGCTATCGTTCACGATCTCAATATCGACGTTGAAGTTGTTGGCCATGATCGGGAACCGGAACTTGCCGGTCTCAATACCCCCCTGCCCCAGAGGGCTGCGGGCGGAGCCGACCACTCGGCCAGAGAAGACGTACTCGTAAGGGGAGCGTCGGAAGGGCGTCACCTGGACCCGGAAGTAGCCGCTATCCGCGAAATTCAGGGTCATGCGGCGAAGCTGGAGGCGTCCGTCCGTGTTGGCGATTACGCCGCCGCCCGGTGCCTCCTCGCGGAGAACCAGGGGCGAGAACTTGTATCGCTTGACGTACTTACGGCCCACAAAGAACCCGCCGCCGGTCACGTCCCCCATGGTCTTGATCGTGGTCGGGGAGACTACCTCATGGCTCTTGATGAACCCGCCGGGAAGCTCCTCGACAGTGCCACGGCCAACGATCTGGAGTTCGTTCTCCTCCGCATACGGAAGGGTGATCGTCGTCCGGTCGGTGATCGGATCGTACACCATCTGACAGTCGGCATCCGTTATGCGCCGATCCAGGTGGACCCGGAACCCAAGGTCCTCGTCGGTTTTACCCGGCTCGATGTCCATGCGCTCCAGGTAGAGACCGTCAGACCTCTGCACGACAATCCAGAGGGTAGATACGACGAAGTCCGCGTTGAGGATTTTCTCCCCATCGGCCCACGTCCACTCGTGCCAGGCCGACTGGACCTTCTCACCGCCGTCAGCGAAGTACCACTGATAGACGTAGATGCGATCGGCCTTGTCTTCGGTGAGCGCGATCATGACGCTTTCGTTGGCCGAAGCTGCCAGCTTGAATACGTCGCCGGGGATCAGCTTGGGCACATGCGCCGTGATGTCGGTCGCGTCGTTCTGCTTCGTATCGCCATCCGTGTAGTATTCCCGGACGGTCGAGTAGGACCCTTTAGGTGCAACGAAATAGACGAAGCGCCCTGCCCCAACGGGACGCGAGCGAAGGTTCGTCTCGAACTCCGTGGTCTGGTTGATGGCTGCGGTGCGGGGCGTCAGGTACTCGTTAGCACCCACGACAAACTGGGTCTGATCGGAGAACAGGAGCAGACTCTCGTTGAACGGCACCGCGTGACGGAGGATGCTCACCTTCACGTGCGACACGGCAACGTCGATCGGATCGGTGTCCAGGATGGACGTGACCGTCTCCCGCCAGAAGTGGAAGAAGTCCCCCGACCGCGAGAAGACCACATTCTCGTCCGAGATGAAGCCTAGCCGGTTGCGGTAGAAGAAGATGTCGTTGATCCGGAAGCCGACGAAGCTCGGCTCAGGTGCCGTCTCCTCGTCACCGGCCACGCAGTCATTCCATTCGTTGGCCTTGAAGGTGAACGTCCCGTCAGACTCGCGGACCAGGGAATGTGGCATCGTGGCGGCGTCGAAGCGGATGTCACGTCCCGGCTTGGGGATTTCGATCCACACACCGACCTGCCGGGCACCGTTACCGTCATCGTATTCGACATAGTAGTTGTCGAAGCCGTTGACCGGCGACCCCACGATCTCCACCTGGAAGCCGTGCTTGGCTCGGGGCGGGAGTTCATCGAAGGTCTGGACCTCATCCTTGATGCTTTGAAGCGCGAGGTCCGCGAAGGAATCCTCGGTGGACAGATTGAAGTCCGCACCGTCCGCTCGGGAGATGTGGAGGGACGAGCCGAAGCGCTCGCAGGAGTAACCGTTCACCCCGTCAATGGCCGTGCAAAGCTGCTCCGCAATGTGATCCGTCTGGATCAAGGAGCCGTCATTGTCCGGGGTGGTGTAGGCCGCTGTTACGTCAGCGGGGCCGGACAACTCCACCTTATAGTCAGTGGAATAGTTGCCCTGGCGAACCCATACGAGGGCCGCAGGGTCCTGCTGGGTGGCTTGGACGGAGGCGTCCATGGCGACCGTCTTGGTCTTGTTCACAATGAACGTATAGTCCGCGATGGTGACTGCGGAGAAGCTCGTGGCGGGGGACGCAGCGCCCAGATACGCAACGCCGTCCGGGGTGTTCACCGTCTTCTCATTCCCATCGAAGTCGAAGACGCGGATCGACTGGTCGCCCAGGATCGCAATGTACCGCTCGGTGGAGTCGCGGTTAATCATGTGGACGTAGGCGCTGGAGTGATCTCCATCGGCCAGCTTTGCCACGTGTTCCGTAGGCGGACGCTTCGTCAGCCCCTCCACAATGGACGAATAGCAATTCTCCTGGAGTTCCGCCTGGGAGGCCAGCCGGAGCGCAAAGGGCTGCTGGGAGACGCCGTTGATAAGGTTCGGGATGGGGGCGGAGATGATAGCCATCGTTAGAAGCCCCCGTGAGCGCGGCGGCTGAGGACGCTCCGCACCGGCACACTGACCCGCATATTGTAGTCGGCATTGGCCGCTTCGTGGTTCTGGAGGATAACCCAGGCCCGCTGTTCGTCGGCCTTGTTGAAGCCGGAGAGGACCTCGGAGCCGACCACGCGGTCCTGGAACTTACGGCCCGAGCGGACGGCGATGTAGGCGCGGGCGGTCTCGGGGATTTCCTCGAAGTCGAGCAGGCGCACGATGTCCACCAGGACGGCTCTGCCGATGTCGTAGGTGTGGTTCACGCGGTCCCAGAGACGGTTCCCCCGCTGCACCACGTCCAGGGTGGTGTCCACGGCATCGACCCGGAGCGTGTTGCTGGGGAGCAGGACCTCACCATCGTTGGTGGCAGCCAGGGAGTAACCGCGATCGGTGTTCCAATGCCAGCCATGCGACTGGACTTCTCGGTTTGTCTCATCGAACACCTGCTTTGCGAGGGCAGCATCCACGATGCCGGTGTCGTCCACCGAGTTCACCGGGGCTTCCCCGATGATCGACAGCATCAGGTTGATGGCGTCGAGTTTCGTAGTGAGAGTCGTCAAGGGCATTCCCCTGAAAAAATAGGGAGACCCCCGAAGGAGCCTCCCTATTAGTTGATCCTCAAGCTGAACTAATCCCTTAGCGGAACGATTAGTCCAGAATGACGCTGGCGGTGATGGACTGGTTGGCCACGAGGTTCGCCTTCGTGTCGTTGGCGATCTCGACCAGACCTTCCGGACGCAGGCCATCGTGGCCCACGGCGTACTTGGCGACCATGAAGGTGGCCTGGTGACGCACGGAGTATTCCATCTCCATGGCGAGGTCCATGAGCTTCAAGGTGCCCACGGCGCTCGGGTGCATGACAAGGGCCGAAGTCTTGGTGAAGTCACCGGCATACTTCGGGCCGTTGCCCTGATCCGGACCAGCGGCGGTGCCGGTCGTGATGTTGGTCTTCGGCAGGTTGTTGGTCATCACCACACGCATACCGGCAATCACCGGCAGGTCGGCGTCGGCGTAGGAGCCGCGACCACCCCAGTCCTTGTTGAGCAGGTCCTTGTTCTGGACAAGGCGGTAGAACTCAGCGGGGCGCACGAAGATGAAGCATTCCTCGACCGGGATGTCCTTCTCGGCCAGCTTCTCAGCGGCGACGTAGAAGGCTTCGGTAAGGTGGGAGCCGTTCGTGGCAAAGTCGGCGGAAGACGGAGCGCCCGCGTAGTCAGTCGGGATGACCAGACCGTCACCGTGGCCCTCGGCACCGGCGATGTTTGCGGTGTCGCGGGCGGTGCGCACAGCAACCTGGGCGATGTGCTGATCCATCTGACGGGCCAGCGCCGCGCCCATCTCGTAAGAATACTTCTCACGGACATCGTAGTGGTTCATCGCCTCGTCGATGTTGGCGATGGACTTCTGGGCCACGAGCAGGTCGTCAATGGTGATGACCCGTTCGGTGTGCTTGATGGTGCCGCCAGTCAGTTCGACGCCAGGCGTGTGGTAAGCCGCCGAGGTCTTACCCATCACGGGGAACTGAGCGGACTTGCCATGCGTGATGGTGCGGACGTAGTGCTTGTCCAGGAAGACATTCGTTTCCGCGAAGGACGTGAGGACTTCACCAGAGAAGACCTTGAGAAAGAGCTTGGTATCCTTGGCGTAGGTGCCAGTATCGCCCTGGTCAGCACCAAGGCGGGATACGATAAAGTTCGCCATTCGTTGAACCTCTGTGAGTGTTTCGGAAGTTGGTGGCTCCCGCTGAACGCTCACGCTCACGCAAGGTTGTCCGCCTCGGCGGGCCAGGGTTACGTGTAGTGTTCTGTTGGGTAGCTCGGAGCGCCCGCCTAAAGAGGCGCGACGGCATGTTCCGTACACAGAGGGTATTGGCAGTAGAAAAGGGGCGGGTTTTGGGTTAGCGGAGGATTGCCCGCAGTCCTCCGGGCGCGGGAGCTACCCGCGTAGTAAGCGGTGGCTCAGAAAGAACCACTATCGCTTGGATCGGTTGTGCAGAAGTGCTCCCACTTTGCGTTGTGGGCGGCGATCTCCCTTACGGTGCCGCTGGTGTCACTTCTGGAATAGCTGATCGGCCTAAAGATCGCGCACTCGTCAGTCGCGGCGATACTTAAGCAGCCACTCAGGGGGATCATTAGGGTCAAGGCGACGAAGAACTTCTTCATGGATCGCATTGGCCTCCTCTCGATCGTCCCTAGATTCCTCATCCAGCACTGCCTGGACCTCCTTGGCGAAGGTCCGCTTGATGGACCACTCGCGGTAGAGGGCCAGGAGGCTGGTGAGCAATGACAGAAGGCGTCCTATGAACGCCATCTAGGAGAGCTTGGACTCGCCCGGAAGCTGCTTGGTCTTGCGCGACACACCGGCCAGCGCTTCCAGGAACTTGTACACCTTGCCGACGACCTTATCGTCCTCGGGGGTGTCGGTCATGGCGGTCACAGCGACGGCCACGCCGTGGACTGCGAACAGGACGGCCAGGACGGCTTCCCAGTTCGCTGCGATGAATGCGAAGATTTCCATATTGATCCTCGTTTAGAAGAAGGTAGCGGCGGCGATTTTCCGCTCGACCTCAGCGCGGTAGGCCGGGTCCTTGCGATAACGCGGGTCGGACATGGCCTCTTGCATCTGAGCTTGCGACTGGAAGCCTTCCGAAGCCGTCGATGCCTGACCGGCCAACAGGGTCGGCTCGGAGCCGGACGCGCCCGTGAAGCGGGCATACAGACCGGATACGGCCATCCGGGCCTGGGCCATGTCGCCACTCTCGACGGCGGTGTTGAATGCCTCGATCTCCTCATCCGGGAGATTCTGCGCGGCCCACTGGACCATCTTGGTGTAGCTGTCTTTCCCGCCAACGGTCTCGTAGATGGCGTTCTCGGCCTGCGCGATGAGGGCTTTCTGAGCCTCGATCCAGTTGTCCACGAACGGACGGTTGAAGCCCGCCTCCTGGAGCGTCGCATAGTCGTCGGGGGTGAGTTCCCCGGTCTCCATATAACGAGCCTGGAGTTCACCGAAGTCGATGCCGTGACCCTTGAGGGTGTTGGAGACCTCGGCCTGGTTCGACGCGAAGTTCGGGGCCTGTCCGCTGTCCTGCTGCGGCTGATCCTGGGGGTCCGGGGACGGCTGATCCTCCGGAGTATCTGCGGCTGCCTGCGTACCCAGCTTGGCCTCCAGGGCCTTGTAGGCATCAGCAAGAGCCTGCGGGTTCTCGAACTTCTCCGGCAGCCACTCTGGGCGGGTGTTGGAGTCGGGGGCCGGGGTGGCCGGTTCAGTCTGGGAGGGGACGGGAGCGTCCGGGCCGGTTTCGTTCACCGGCATGACGACGCTGACTGTTTCTGACATTCAGTTCCTTACTGACTTGGTACGCCTCCGCCCTGACCCATCTGCTTGACGAGTTCGGGGCCGAGGTTCTGGATAAGGGCCTGCATCTGCGAGTTCTGCTGATCGGCCTGGAGTTCCTCGCGGGACTTCACGAGACCGTCCATGTCGATCCCAAGGTTCGTCCCCACGCGCTTGATGAAGTCTTCGGCGCGGATGGCTGCCGTGAACGCTTCGGGGCCGAGGGAGTCGGAGATGACGCGGCCAAACATCATGAGGCGGTTGAGATCATGGCCACGGCCAAGCGCTTCAACGCCCGTGATGATCGTCGGTCGGACCATATCCTCGGGAAGCTGCGGGAGGCGGTTATCCTCCTGCATCCGATACATGACGCGGCGGACCAGCGGGTGCTGGAACTCCTGCGACAGGATCGAGTACACACCGCCCAGCGCGTCATCCAACTCTGACGACACGCGGCGGACTTCCTCGGCGGTGACACGCTCGGCGTCCCGCTGGACGGACTCCATGAGCAGGAAAGCCTGGGCCAGCCGGGCGGTAATCATCTCGATTGTCTGGAGGGCCACCCGGAAGTCGCCCAGCTTGTCCACTTGGAGGACGGTCACGTCATCGGCGTTGCCGGTGCGTACATCCAGGTTCTTGGACTCGGCAATGACCGACGCCTGCGTGGTGCTGTTCGGGTCCACAAGGAATAGGACCTTGGCGGCGGCGGCGCTGCCTTCAACGATGGCCTCAGTGAGACCCTCAAGGGAGCGGAGGTCGCCTATGTATTCCTCGACGTGACCCCTGCCGTAATCCTCGCCGTCGATCTTAGCCCAGCGGAGGGCGATCCAGGGCGACTTGTCCACCGGAACCGATCCCTTGGTGCCGGGGACGATCTCGCCCTCGACCTCTTGGTGCATCAGCATCTTGTCGCCTTCGCGGCGGACGTAGGTGAACAGCTTGACCGTCTTCTGGTCATTGACGCCCTTGGACTTGATGCGGTCCTTGAGCTTCTTGCGGAGTTCCTCGGGCAGCGCTGCCGGAGAGACCTCCTCTTTGACGACGATCTCCAGGATGTTGCCCATGGGATCGCGCTTGACCACGTAGCGATCGAGCCGGAACACCTTCATACCCCCGGTAGGCGGTAGGTAGAGGAGGACGTTACCGGCATTGAGAAGCTGTTTGAGCGCCTCGAAGGCGGACACGCGGATTGCGGTCGCCTCGATCTCGGTCATGACAGTGCGTTCGATGTCTCCCAGGGTCTTTTCGACCTCGGAGCGGGCCTCGGGACGATCGCCGGCGATTTCAGCCAGCGCGAAGTCGTCTATGGAAAGGCGGAAGAAGGGTGCCGAAGGCGGTAAGAGCGCCAGCAACAGCTTCGCTGCTAGATTGTTCACGCCCCGCGCCCCCATCCCCTGGTACGGGGTGGGCAGGTCTGACGACCCCGAAGTGCCCTCCTCGGGCATCAGGCTCGGGATCGTCAGCTTTGCGCATTCACGGGCGCGGGTCAGGTAGGGCGTTCGTGAGCCTTCGAGCTGCGCGTAGCGCTCGGCTGCTGTCAACGGGTCTAACCTCGCGGGATGTTAAGCCCCGTACCGGACGCGCCAACATTCGCGGAGAGGGGGATGCGCAGGGAACTGCGGCCTTTCCGGCGGCTGGAGATTGAACGCTCAGTCTCCGACGCGGTGGCGGCGGTGGCCTGCTTCTTCTCCACAACAGGAGCAACAATCGGCTGCGTTGAGGCCTGCCGGGCTTCCTGTAGCCACTTACGCTGGTCTTCGTTGAACTGCTTCTGCATCTGCATGAACTCGTCACGCTGCTTGTTCAACTGCTCCTGCTGCTGGCGAATCTGCTCCATCGTCTGCGGATCAGGGCCGCTATCTTGAACGACGACCTGCGGAGACTGGGGCTTCGGGGGGCTGAAGATGTTCTTAACGACTTTGAGGGGGTTGCCACACATGGGCCTATTTCCCGATCAAGATGTTGTCGTTCTGCTGGGTGTTCTGCTGCTTGAGAAAGTCCACGACCTTCCGCGCTCCTACGGCCATCCAAATCTTCCGGTCACTCCAATCGGGGTGCGGGCAGCGATCTGGAAAGCGGCCATCGAGCGCCTTAATGAGGTCGTCGGGGACAATAGGAAACGGATCGTTCAATGCCGTGTATCCTTATAGGGGAACCTTTTTGCTGACTGGGGACCTCCCCCAAGGCCGCTCACGAGTCGCCTCCCCGATCGGGAGGTACGCTCGCGGCGGTGTCTTGGTGGAGGATCGGCGGGACGGGCAGGCGGGAGGGTTCCGGATACTTCCTCTCTTCCCTGCGCTCATTCCCCGCCAGCGCTCAAAGCGCTACCCAGACGGGACAACACGCGCGAACCCAAAGAGTCCGGAGGGCGGCGCGTGGTTATACGAAGTGCTCCTCGCCCAGATACTTTCGGGTCGGGCGGTCTCCGAGAAGCTGACGCTCGGCGCGGACCTTGAGAACGTCGAGCGAGCTATCGTTGATGATCGTCTCGTCAAACCTGTAGCTGCCGAGCAGGCCATCGCTGACGTGGAGGACGGGCGGCCCTCCCATTCCTGGACGGAACACGTAGGCCATCACGCCTCCTAGCTCCTTGACCACGGCGGCTTCGTTCGGGAACCGGATGTCATCGACTACCACCTTGGTCCGGGATTCGAGGGCGTCACGGATGCGGGCTTCCGCCACCTTGATCCATAGGTCTTCGTGGATCAGGTCCCGGCCCCACTCGGTACCGATGCTCTGCATCATCCACCGTCCCGTCACACCGTCCAGGCCGGGGATGGTCTCGTCCTTGAGGTCGCCCTCCAGATACCGGAGGAGTTCCTCCTCGGACCCCGTGGGGAATAGGTGACGGAGCAAGACCATCAGCATGGTCTTAAGGACCGAGGCACACTTGATGCGGACGAACCCGTGCTCATCACACAGGAAGTCCGCGATTTCTGATTTACCACACTGAGGGATGTCGGAATACAGACCGATCAGGCGTGGTGATACTAGGTTAAAAATTGTCTTCTCCAGTTTAACTAGAGCTATAGGGGAACCTATTTGTCCGGACTCCACATAATCGGGGTCTTGGACTTGAAGTCGTAGTCGGAGGCCCGGAGGATGCGGGCAACGCGGGCCTGCTGGAGGGCGGCTTCCTCGTTCAATCCAGCCGCCTCATAGTGACTGACCACGGCTTTCCACTTGTCCGAGGTAGGCTCGGCGCGGTAGCGGACCTCAACCTCCCCGATGCGTTTGCCTCGGGTGATGGTGTGCTTGTACGGGACGAGGATTGTCGGCTCCGCGATGATCTTGGAGGCCCGGTCCATGCCGATTCCGGGGCACCCCTTGTAGCCATCGGTCTGATCGCCAGCGAGGGTTTGGATAAGGTGCCAGTCGTCGGCGTCCTCCTGCGTGACCTCGACGATGCCGGTCTCAAGGTCCCGGCAATACAGACAAGGGACTGTCTTCATGTCCTTGTCGATCGACACGATGACCGGCTCCCCGTGCTTCTTACGGAACTTGGGCCAGGTAGCGAGAATGCCGAGGATGTCGTCACCTTCGAGGGTGGGTCGGACCATCGCCCCCATCTCGTCGGCCATCCATTCCTTGATGGCCTTGAGGACAAGCGGGCGCTTGCTCTTTCGGTTGCCCTTGTAGGAGTCGAGGATGTCCTTCCGGAAGTTGTGGGCGTCGTCGGTGAGGCAGAGGGTGTAGCCGTCCGCGTCCAGGGCTTCCATGTAACGGTCGATCTCCGCGACACAGATGTCACGGGCCTCCATCTCGTCAGAGAACCAGGTCCAGTATCCCGGCTCCCATTCGATTGCCGTCTCGGCCACGGCAGCGGCCTTGAAGGCCAGAACGTCACCGTCAATCAGAAGGTGGCGTCGATAGCTCATTCAGTACCTCCCAGGGTGCTGTTTGAAGAACGTGAAGCGCCCTCCCCTCCGACACCTGGAACCACTCACCGCTTACGTGGTGGTCGCGGAGTTCATGGAGGACGGCGCTTTCGGCTGCCAGCCGGTCAGAGAACGGGAGCGCCCCTATGACCTCATAGGCCCGGTAGGGGTCGCCCGTCTGATACTTGCGGCAGCGCTGCTCGTAGTCGGCGGCGGACCCGACCTTCACCATGCCCGGCCACGCCGGGTTCTTGACGAGGTACACGTAGCCCGCCGCCGGGTTGTCAGTGGGTCTCAGCCCAGTTGCGTCCGATGTCATATGCTCCATCGAGCGGGCAGCGGAAATTGAACGCCTCGCCCGCGAGTTGAATAGCCCGCCGGGCGGTCTGTCCGACCATCTCGGCGTGTTGCGGTGAGACCTCCATCTGCCATTCGTCATGCACGTTGGCGACGAACTCGTAGTCCTCGCCGGGCACGAGACCAGCGTCCTGGAGAAGGCCGTCGAGGATGACGAGGCCCTTCTTCATGATGATCGCACCGGCAGACTGGAGGAGAGTGTTGAGGGCAGCGTGTTGGGAGCGGATTGAAAGCCTGCGACCGTCAAGCCCCCGGATGAAGCCCTGCTTCTTGGCTTTGGCCTTGACCTTCTCGGTCAGCTTCCCGAGTGCCGGGAGGTTCTTGAGGAAGGTGGCGCGGGACTTCTTACCGGCCTTGATGATCTCCGCCTCGTCTCCCCGGACTCCCACCGTAGCGCCCAGCTTCCAGTCCCCCGCCCCGTAGATGAAGGCGTAGAACCAGGTCTTGGCGATGTCGCGGCCAGTCTCCTGCTTCCCGTCAATCGGGATGATTTTCTTGGGATCGAGGCCGAGCGCCCGGCAATTCACCGAGTGGTTATCGGTGCCGTCCTCCTTCTTACCCTTGAGGACAACTTCGATGTAGGACCCATTGTCGTACTTAGCCATGTACCCGGCCAGACACCGAAGCTCCAGGGCGTCAGCATCGCAGCCGACTTGCACCTTATCGGGGGGAACCGTGAAGCATTCACGGCACTCATGACCATATGGAGCCTTGCCGCTGGGCACCTGACCGACGTTCGGGAGCATATGGGTCATCCGACCCGTCACCGCTCCGTTGGTGTTCACGCTGCCGTGGATTCGGCCATCCAGACCCACACACTTGAGCCACGCTTGATCCCCCTCGGACAACTGACCAAGGCGCTTGTCGATCATGAAGGTCTCAGCAAGGACCTTGGCCTCCGGGAACGGCAATTGGTTGAGGATGGTTTCATCCACCTTGGGGTGGCCATCGTTCGTAAACTCAATCGGTCGCCACCCCCGCATGACCTTGAGCCATTCTGAGACGTGGATACGACTACCGGGATTGAACGGGGTAAGCTCAACCTTGGTCAGAGGACATCCAGCGACGTAGCCCATCCGGGCGTTGTCACGCTTGGGGACAAACGGCCCCTTCCCCTTGGGACGCCATCGGGGCGGAAATGCCTTCTGGAGTTCGTCCCCCAGTTCCGCGCGGCGGGTCAGGAGCCTGGCGAGCAGGGCCTCTGCTTTCTCGGTATCGAAGCAGAAGCCGTACCGCTCCTGCCGTGCGACGATTGCAGCAACCCGGTGCTCCAGGTCGATCGCTTCCAGCGGGAAGGCAGGCTTGCCGTCAGCCAAAATCTTGCCAGACCTCTCGGTCAGGCGTCTATAGAGGGCCTCAGTGACCTCCACGTCCTGCTCGCAGTAGTCCTGCATCTCAGGGTTCCACGAGGACCAGGCGTCCTCGTTGTCCTGAGCATAGGTGCCCTTGAGGATGCCGAGGCGGAACCCCCAGGTCTCAAGCTTCTGCCCGCCCATCTCCTTCCCGTCGATCCGGGGCAGGCCCTTACGCTCACGCTTGCGGTTGAGGCTGGCGTCCTTCGTCCGGAGGTCGTCGCGGGGATACACGAGACGCGCCCAGACCATGGTGTCCGTGACCTTCCCTTGCGGCGAGAAGCCGGGATACACCTTGGCCAGGGCGGGGATGTCGAACTTGATGATGTTGTGGCCGATGATCTCGTCGGCCCTGGCGAGGAGTTTCACGCCGTCTTCGATGCCAAACCCGTTCTTGATGTAGTGAGGCTGGTCGGCGCAGGAGATCACATGCCCAGTATCGGCGTCCTTGAGGACCAGTGAATGAATGCGGTCGAGTTCGTCAAGGAAGCCGTTGGTCTCACAGTCGAAGAAGTACCGGCTCAAAGCTGGAACGCCTCGACGAAGGGGACCCTGGAGCGGAAGGCGTGGAGGGCTTCCTCATTTCGAGCCGCCTGCTCTAGATCGCGTAGGCCCCACTGAGCAGCGATCAAGTCACGCGCCTGTTCCTGAAAAACATCGGGGTCTTCGTCGGCTAAATACACGCGGCCCCGGACCTTGCCACGGGCCACGGACTGCTGCCTGGAACGGGCCAGGGCTGCACGTTCTCGGTGAGGGAATCTCATGTTCTTGCTCATTTCGCGTCCTCTCGCTGGAGGGACTGTTCCGATATCGGAGCGGATCGGTTAAAGGAAACGCCCGACGATCTTGTCGATCACTTCCGGGTCGGTGGGGTCCATCACGTGGTAGCTGGCCTGGCGGTCGGCACGGGACACGATGGCCCGCACTTTGCGGTCGATCTCGGCGGTCTCGCCCTCGTCCTGGACACGTCCCTCCGGGTCATAAGGAACCCGGCGCTGGAGAATGAAGTTCTCGTTACGGAACGTGCCGTGGAGGTCCTCGACCAGCTTGTGGAAGCTGGGCGGGATGTCGTGTGGCGCGTAAACCGACCCGAGGAGGAGGGGACTATCGGTCACAACCAGGTCCACCCGGCCCACCAAACTCCAAAGGCGGTGGAACTGGAGGCCGGTGACATAGACCTGATTCAGGAGGGCGCGTTTGCGCTCCTCCCAAACCATTTCCTTGGCGACTTCCGTGACCATCTCGACGCTCTTTCCGGCCACCTTGAGGCGGTGGAAGATGGCTGCGGCCAGCGTGGACTTGCCCACGCCGGGGCCACCAAACAAGTTGATAACGGTAGTCATTCGTTCCTCTATCGGATCAATCTGGTTAGAAGGGATCGTCCTCGTCGTCATCATCCGGACCGTTGTCGTCGAAGGCCGTGGTGGTCTCACGGAGTCGGCCCGTATCCGGCTCATAGCCGAGCAGGCAGGCCGGGCCTGTGACGCCGCTGAAACGGTTCTTGAGAACGCGGAGGAGTGTGATGTTGGGGTTGTCGCCCTGCTGGTTGCGCTCCGCCCCGATCACCATGTCGGAGAGCTGGGCGATAGCGTGAGAACCGCGTAGCTGGGATAGGCTGGTCTGTGCGCCGTCCTCGTGGCCCTTCTTCTCGGGACGTTTGAGATGACTGACGACGATCAGGCCGACGCCGGTCTCCTCGACCAAGGTGCGGAGGGCGGTCATCGCGTTGTCGATCATGCGCCGCTCATCCCCGTCACCCATGCCGGATACGACAATGGAAAGGTGATCGAGGATGATCCACCCGCAGCCGCAGGCGCGGGCCAGGTAGCGGACCCGAGACAGAAGGTTGTCCACTTCCGTTGATCCAAAGTGGTCATAGAGGAAACAGCGGCCTGACCCTACGGTGGCCTGGAAGGCTTCCCGGTAGTCAGCCTGAGTGGTCTCCGGCAGTTCCGCGAAGGGCGTGAGGTCAAGGTGCAGGGGCTTGTTCATGTGGATACCCATGAGGCCCTTGGCCGTGCGCTTCTTGGACTCCTCCAGCATGAGGAAGCCGACCGTCTCTCCCTGCTGAATGAGGGAATAGCCGATCTCGCGGACGATGGCAGACTTGCCGATGCCCGAGCCTGCCGTGACCGTAATCAACTCGCGGCGGCGGAGGCCCAACGTCTTCTCGTTGAGACCCTCCCAGGGATACGGGACGGTCTCAACGAACTCGTCGGAGGTAATGTCATCCCAGACATCCCGCCCATCCACGATACCGTCCGGGCGAAATGCCTTGGCACCCCATACGGCGTCCATGACCTTGTGGCCCTGCCCGGCCAACAAGGCTTCGTTGGCATCCTTGAAGTCAGGCATCCGGGCGTAGAACGCCTTACCGGGGGGCAAGATGGAGGCGGCAATCTCGGTCGCCTTACGGCCCGGCTCATCGTTATCGAAGAACAAGACAACCTTCTCGAAGCCGTCCAGCCAGTCGATGGCTCCCTCAACGGCCTTCTTGGCGGAGTCGGCCCCGTTCTTGAGAGACACGACCGGGTACTTGTTTTTCTGGAGTTGGCTCACCGTGAGGGCGTCGATCTCTCCCTCGGTGATGATGACCATGCGGCCACTATCCCGCCAGACGTGCTGACCAAACAGCCCGGCCTTCTTCATCTTCCCGATTGTCAGGAAGTCCTTGTTCTTGAAGCGGAGCTTCTGTGCCACGACCTCTTGGCCGCTCGGATCGTAGTAGTCAGCAACCTGGACCGTTTGGTCCTTGAAGGTGCCGACGCGGTATCCAAAGAGGCGGCACGTGTCCTCGTGGATACCTCGCTTGGCCAGGGGGCGATAATCCCCATGGATGAAGTCTGCGCTCATTCGTCTCCGGGATTTGGAAGGTTCTTCTGACGACCCATCACCACGCTCGTAGTAGTCGCAGCCGGTCGTAAAGCAATACGCATGGCCGTCCGAGTAGCGGGCCAGGTTGTCCCTGGACCCGCACTCAGGGCACGGTTCTTTACCGACGAACTCAGAGTCCACGGTCACACCTTGAGGTGACGGAACTCAGCCTCGTCTTCGTCCTCACCGGGGAAGCGGAAGCAATCGACTTCCCGGAGGTCCTCCATCGTGGCACTCGTCCGCACACTGACGGGGCATACCCATGAGGCACCCTCGGGAGCCGAGAAGTGCTTACAAAACTCAACGATCCGAATACGCATAGCCGGGTCGTAGGTGGACATGCCGATATGCGGGATCGGGTCGCGGAGGTAATTGTACGGCGGCACTTGAGGCCGCAGGGCGAACTTGAGTGTCCGGTGGGTGGTCTCCGGGGGGTTCACCAGGTAGCCCAGCAAACGCTGCGGGTTCTTCTCGTCATAGATAGGGACACGGATGTCCTGCTTGCAGGCGCAGGCTTTCTCACAACACTCCGTCATGGTCACGCCGCCTTCTGGGCCATGGCCTTGGTGTCGATCGAGTAGCGGGTGTAGCGCTGCTTGTTGATCGGGTGGACCGTCCGGACGCGGCGGATGATGTATCCGGTTTCCTCGATGTCGCAGATGCGGCGGGACAGGCTGGCCGATGTGATGCCGTAGTCGAGCATGGCATCGCGGGCCGTGATGTAACCGCGCCGCGTCATGTGGCGGACGATCTTGTTGCAGAGGGGGGACAAACGCGGGTTCGTCATGAGCGTTATCCTTTCCAAGTTGTCTGGTGGATATGCGTGGAACGAAAAAACCCCCGGCCCTCCGGGTGGAGGATCGGGGGCTGCTTCGGGGGAGAGATGTCAGACCTCTAGTAGGTCTAAAGGGGAACCTAAACGGTTACGGTGAGGACCTGGCCGATGCGGATGGTGTCATCCTTGAGGCCGTTGAGGTCCATCAGGTCCTCGACGGACAGGCCGTAAGTGTTGGCCAGTGCCCACAGGGTGTCTCCGTGGACCACAGTGTGCCGCTGAGGCGTTTCTTCCGGTTCCGGAGTGTCTTCCTGCGGCTCGTCTTCCTGAGCCTCCACGGGCTTCGTGGAGCCGCAGGTGTACCACTCGCGGACATCGAAACACGGGCACTCCTTCGGCCCGCCCTTGCCCGCCTTGGCGATGAGGTCTCGGTGGCCCATCACGTTGGCCAGAGGGATGTCGAAATCCTCCATGAGCGCGTCAATCAGCATCCGGAGGGTTTCGAGTTGAGCTTCGGTGGCGTTGTTCTCGGGATTGCCGTCTTCATCAACGCCGCCCACCAGCACAACGCCGATGGACCGCTTGTTCCAGCCCCGGCCCGAGCTTCCCACATGCGCCCCCGGCTCGGAGAACGTGCGGACGCGGGCACCGTCAATCATGCGGGCCTGGAGTTCGTCGGGGCCAAACTTTACGTGGACCTCCGCCTTGCCGTCACGAAGCACGACAATGTGATAGCCGTTCTTCTTGTAGCCTTTCTTGCGGTGGTCGGCGTCGATCCGACCTGCGTTGAAGTCAACGCTCGGGGGCGTGGCCGTCACGTGAACGATGAGATGGTCGAAAGGCAGCATCGCTACTTCTTCTCGTCTGGCTCGTCACGCAGACCGGCCCAGACCATGACCCAGGCATACCAGGGGAGGCCGGTCGAGGCGGGGGCCTGAGAGGACACTGGATGCGTCGGTCGGATGGCCGGGGCAACAGACTTGGGGGCCTGCTTCTTAGGCGATGCCGTAGCTCCGGACAGGAACCGGGCAGCTTTCTCCGGCGCAGTGGGTTTCGGTGCTGTCACCTTCGGCGGCGCGATGCGCGGTGCTTTGTAGATGCGCACGGGCGAGGGCCGGAAGGTTGAGAACGACCGGAAAGACGCAGCCGATGTTGGGAACGATGCGGTCACGACCAGGAAGGCCATGAAGACCGCCATGATTTTCTTGGTCATGCGCGTTTCCTTCGGGTTTTCAGTCGGTGAATGAGAAAGAGGATCGGACCTTCCGCGAGGTACCAAGCGACGACGAGCGGCCAAACAGCCAGGACGAACCAGTCGGTGAGGCCGAGCGTCTCATCGTAAAGCTGTTCCACGATGGTCAGTACGAGGACGGCACCCATCGCGTAGGTAAGCAGGAAGGTCAGGACGTAGAGAATGGTCATGCTCTGGAAGCCCTGATTTGGTTGGGAATGAGGACGCCGCGCTCCGGAATGAGCGGCTCATTCAGCCACTCCTCGGGGATCAGCTTGTCCGCGTAGAGGAAGCCGTTCTTCTCGCACCACATTGCGTAAGTCGTCTTCGACTGCTTGCTGATACGGGTACGGCTGTTCGAGAACACGAACCGAATATCGAGGTCCGGGTGTTCCTTCTGGATCAGTAGGTGCTTCTGACGGTCGGCGGTGAGGAAGCGCCCCTTCGACTCAATGATGATCCCGTTGGGGAGGAGGAAGTCAGGGGTGTACTTCGACTTGCGGGCGGGCTTTTCGTACTCGATCTTGGCTGCCTCGAATTGCACGGGGACGCCCGCGTCTTCGAGCTGCTTCCCGATCTTGCTTTCAAGCCCGCTCCGCCAGCCTTGAGCTACTGCCCGATCAGAAGTCGTCGTCGTCGTCGTCTTCTTCGCCGCCATCAGAGTCCTGATCGGCTTCTTCGTCTTCGTCCTCGAACGTCTCGTCTTCGGAAGCGACGTAGCCTTCCTCGTCCTCGAAGCCGGTATCGAAGGACCCGCCGTCATTGTTCTTGGTGATGAGCTGGACGCCGTTCAGCCAGAGGGCGACACGCTTCACACCGGAGACGACGCACGGGTTCAGCGTCACGCTCACTTTGACCTCATCACCTGCGCGGATTTTGGACTTCGGGATAGCCCCGCGCTTCGCGTCAACGGTCTGGAACGTCTTCTTGGAGGTCTTCGCGGTAATCAGGTACTTGCCCGCGAACTCCTCCTTCGGGTTGCCGTCCTTGTCAGTGCGATCATCGCCATCGGCCAGTGGGAGAACGACCTTCTCCGGCTTCGCCTTCGGCCACTCACGCTTCGCGGCTTCGAGACACTTGGCCTTGAACTTCTCAACGAAGGGGGCGTCCTGATCCACGACCAGGGTGATCTTGTGCTTGTTGTCAGCGTACTTACCCTGAGTGTCGGGCTTTGCAATGTAGGTGTACGCCGCGATGCCCGGACCGATCACCGTGGTAATCAGTTCGCGCTTCTTGTCTGCCATGTTGGCTCCTGCGGTCAGTTAAAACGGATGGATGCGACGGGGGCCGAAGTCCCCGCCGCGTTTCGTGAGAGAGAGAGAAGGGAATTAGTGGAGGGTGACGCCCTCAGGCGCTCCGATGGAGTCCCCGTTGACGGTCATCCAGTCGTCATGGTTCATGATGGCCGGGCCGGAGACCGCGCCCATGGAGACCTCATCACCGGCCTGGAACAGGAATCCGAGGGTAGCCTCGATGGTGTTCTTGAGTTCCTCATCACCGGCCACGACGATCTTGATCTCCATGACCATGTCGTCGCCCAGCGACTGCTGCATGTTGATGCGCTGCATGAAGAAGTGGATCAGGGACCGGATGAACCCCTCCGCACGGAGACCAGCGTCGGTCCCAGCGTCAGGGGCCATCTCATAGAAGCGACGCATGGCGGTCAGATCACCATCAGCGCCAATGCGGACGGAAATCTGGGCATCTGCCAGCGGGGCCTCTGCTTCGTCGGTGATGATGGTGTCGATGCCCGAACCGGAGAGAGTCGTGTTTTCGCTGTTCATTGGGATAGTTCCTTTCGAGGATCAGTGTGTGTAAAAGCGTTCGAGGGTGGGTACGTCATACCCGCGCTCCACCAGTTCGGCGTACAGTGTCAGCGGAATCCTCCGCCCCTGCCGCCACAGGTGGATTGCTCGTGAGAGCGGAGAGCGTTCGTCAGTCATGTTGCTGCTCGTCTTCACTGTCTAAAGGGGAACCTAATTGGACCGGCGAGGCTTGCGCCGCCGACGCCGCCTCGGTTTCCGAGACGTGTCCTTGATGCGCCCGGCCTTGACCAGAGTGTCCCGCACCATCGCCGCCATGTGGCCTCGTTCGGTGCGGGTGAGCTTCGAGCGGTCGAAGCGGTGGCCGTCGATGACAACCTCGTCATAGAGGGCACCGACGCGGATCGTTACCTGCATGAGTGAGAACTCCTTTCGTCTTCACTGTCTAAAGGGGAACCTAATGTTTGCTCCGCTGGGGGAACAATCAGGCGAAAAAGAAGTCGGACTCCTCCACCAGTGCGATGTCGAGGTCGCCCTTGGCTGGGACCGGCGGGAGTTCCCTCCGATCCTCCTGTGACAACATCGCCGCGATCTCCTGCTGGAACTCAGCGAGGACATCGTGCTCCTCGTACATATCCACGAAGGCCCGCCGGAGGCAGACACTCATGAGCTGCACGTCAGTCGCCACGGTTCCGTAGGAGTCGTGGACCAAAGCGAAGTGGCGGAGGCCATTGTCCCGTGCCAGCACAACGAACTGACGCAGGGCGGTGGCGTCCATTGAGTGGACCCAGTTGGGAGCGATGGCCGACGACATCTTGCGCCGGTCGATATCCGGGAGTTCCTCCTGGAGGGAGAGCTTGACGGTCTCCCCGTCAATGATGGTCTTGACCCGGTTCTCCTTCATCTGGGCGTAGCGCTGCTCGACATAGAAGCCGTCAGGCGTGGTCCACGAAATGGGGAGACCCTCCTTGGCACCGTACCGTGCGGTCTTCTGGAGCCACTCCATGGCATCGGAAGCGCCCCGCACGGTGTCCTCGATGGCCCCCCATACAATCGGGGTCAGGAAGCTGGCGGCTTCCCACCACCCCTCTGCCTCGATCTCCCGATCATGGACGACCTTGGAGTGAGCGAAGGGAGATTGCCCCGGCTCCGCGATGGAGCGGAGACCCTCCTCGATGTAGTCCCGTGCGGAATACTGGGTCAGCCCGTAGGGCAGGCACATGACGGCCTTCTTCGTGACCTTCCGGTTGATCCCGAAGTCGAGGAGCTTGCGGGCCATCCACTCCGGGGACCCCGGCTCGCCTTCTGCTCCGTTGTGGGAACAAAGAAGACGCAATTCGGCCTTGGCCTTCTCCGCGACCAGCCCATAGATGTCCTGCGGGACCTCCGATGGGATCAGGTTCACGGCAGCGCCCCCCTCCGGATCACGTAGGGCAGCCGAGTAGTGCTGGAGACCGTTGCACGAGCCGTCCAGATTGACCGGTAGGGACGAGACGAACGACGCGCCTTCCCGCAGATACCCGGCCCACTCAAAGCAGAAGGCCAGGAACTGCCAGGGCTTGTCGGCCTCCCCCCAGAAGGCAATGGACTCTGGTGCCCAAGGGTCCTCGTCCACAGCCATGATCTGCGCGGAGCGATCCTCGATCCACGTGATCCGCTCCTCAAGGGATACCTTGTCCTCGCCATAGACGTTGGCCCCGTGGATGGCCAGCCAGCCAGCGCCGGGACCGTCTCCAATGGGCTTGCCATGGGCGAAGGTGAGCAGAGCCTTGGCATAGTCCGGACCCTGCGGGTTGAGGAACAGGGGGACAGCGTAGGCGCGGCCCCGGAAGTCAAGCTGATACGGGAAGAACACTTCCGGATACTCCGCAAACTGCTCGGCAAGACGGGCCGTGCGACGGACCTGCATCCGCTTCGACCGGATGCGCAGGTTCTCCCCATAGACACGGGACGCCCGCTTCTTCCACTCCTTCTTGGCGTCGTCGTTGGTGTCGATGTCCTCCGGGACCGGTGGGAGGTCAAGGTCCTCGACCGGAGGCAGGCTGCCGATCTCCAGGTTGGTCTCAAGGGCCTCCTTGAGGACCGACAGGACCCGTCCGTTCACCTTCCACGGGGTCTCCTGCATCGCATTGATGGCGTCATAGACCTCGGGCATGTCGATCTCGGCCAGTTCCTCCAGATAGTGCCGGTTGTGACTCTTGACGAGGGGGATGCGGCGGAGGAACCCGCTCCAATAACCCCCATTCCACGGGTTGGACCAACGCTTCGGCGGGCAGACCATGGGCCAATACTTTGGGGCCATGAGTTCGAGGTTCGCGTTGGCCCGGTCGATCCACTCGATCGCCTGCGGCGTCGGCTGGATGACGTACTGGGTCTCCTTGATCCCCACGGTCATCCGCTTGACCTCGATGAAGCCGGTCACGTTGCGGACCATCTCGATCAGGAGGGTCCCCAGATGCAGCTTGTCCCGCTTGGGCCAGTTGTCCCATGAGACGTTGTTGCGGTTGGCCATGAGCCGGAGGAGCGTCTTCTTGCGCTCACGGTTCTGGGCACGGGCGGCGCTGAGGCGCTTCTGGGAGGCGTCGAAATCGGCTCGTGCCTCCTCCCGGAACTTCCGGAAACGAAGCTCATCCTCGATGGACGTGGCGATGGCCAAGGCCGTCTTGGTGAAGACCGCCCCGGCCCCGGTGAACTTGTCGAGGATTTCCTTGAGGGCCAGGTACGCGGCCACGTCAGCCTCGATCTGGGTGAGGTACTTCACGGCCAGGTGCTTACGCCCCGGACGACCCGACTGAGCCTTCTCCAGCCATTCGGTGATCGCTTCGGCCACCGGCAGGACTGAGTGCTTGAGGATGTGGCGGCCATACCCGGTCTCCGCCTCGCGTCCCTCCGCACGGGCAGCCTCGATCTCCTTATAGAAGGCGTCGCGGGTGGCCACGGCCATGGCCTCCTCAAGTTCAAGCTGCGTGTCCTTCATGGGGTGGATGTATTCGGCCATAGCTTCTCTCTCCTCTGCTTTAGGCACGACTTCGGGTCTCCTTAAGGGGTCTTAAGGGGCACCTTTAGTTCTCTTAATGATCTCTAAGAGGGGATCGGACAGGGGGGGACTAGGCCTATAGGGGAACCTAATTCCCGATGGCATCGTCCGCGTACTGCGCAATCCATATAGGGGAACCTAATGTCACCAGTGACCGGCACCGGCTGTTCCGTCACCACAATCTGTTCCCTTAGAGGAACAAAGGGTGGAAAGAAAAACCCCAGGCAGAAAGCCTAGGGTTTCCCTCAGTTCTCGTGATTGTTCCCCGAAGGGAAATGGAGCATGTCAGATTTTGAGTCTGCCGCGTCTACCAATTCCGCCACAGGGGCTAGTGCGTGACACCATCTGTCATAAAGACGATGGATCACATTGACGCCACGAAGGGAGCGGCATCATAGGGACGTGGGAAACGGCGTCAATCAGCCATTAGGTCCGCCAATGCGTCACCATGCGGCATTCGACGCAGGGCGGAAGCGCTGTTAGCCTCCCTCCCGCGCAATCATCCGCATACCGGACATGGGCCGTGATGACCGAAACTGGCGAGCCGAAACAGACATCCCAATTGCTCGACGAAGCCATTGCGGCCTTCGAGGGCGACAGCGTGCCCCTTGGTGCGCTGCTGGATGCGCTTGCCGAGCGGGCATTCGGCATGGTGCTGCTGGTGCTGGCCCTGCCCTGCGCAATCCCTTTCCTCTACGGCGTGCCGCAGATCATGTCGCTGCCGATGGTCTTCGTGGCCGTCCAGCTGGCGGCGGGACGTCATACGCTCTGGCTGCCGGAGAGCCTGCGCCGCCGCACCATCGGCAAGGCGAACCTGACCGACATGATGGACAAGGCGCGCCCCTGGCTGCGCCGCTTCGAGCGCATCAGCCGACCCCGGCTGGGCTTTCTCACCAAGAGCCCGATGGAACAGGTGGTGGGCCTGCTTTTCGTGCTTTTCTCTCTCACCATCATGATCCCCCTGCCGGCAACCAACACGGTGCCGGGCATCGCCATCGCGATTGCCTCCCTCGGCTTCATCGAGCGAGACGGGGTGCTGGTGGTGCTGGGATCCCTCCTCGGTATCGCCTGGACGCTGTTCCTGGTGAGCGTGGCCGGCGGCGCCGTGGCGCTGATCTCGGACGCTGTGAACGCGATCGGAGCCTGACCCCCATGATGAAGCGTCTTCTGGCCATGATCCCGCCCCGCCGCGCCCCGCTCGTGACGCTGACCATTGTGCTGGCCACCATTGCGGGCTTTCTGGTTTTCGAGCACCTGCTGGGATATGTGCCCTGCGCCCTGTGCCTCGAACAGCGGTGGCCCTACTACATTGCCCTTCCGATTATCCTGGCGGCCTGGTTCGTATCCCGCGAAGCCAATCTCGGGCGCTGGCCGACCTGGCTGATGGCACTGGTAGGCGTCATTTTCGTTGTCAGCGCCATTCTGGGCCTGCGCCATGCGGGCGTTGAATGGGGCTGGTGGGAAGGTCCGGCTGATTGCGGCGGCGGCGCCGGGGCGATGTCCGGCTCGATCGCCGATCTCAATGCCGCCCTCTCCGGCAACACAACCATTGTGCCGTGCGACAAAGCTGCCTGGCGCTTTCTTGGCATTTCACTGGCGGGATATAACTTTCTTATCTCACTGGCACTGGCGGCAGTGAGCTTCATTCCCGCCTATGCGGCCTGGAAGGAAAGGCACGAAACATGACCGCATCTGCGTCAAAAACCGCGACAGCGAAGACGATGTCGAGCGCTGACCTCGCTGGCAATGCGGTCATCAAGCGCCGACTGCACGAGATGATCCGTGTGGACCATGCAGGGGAGTCCGGTGCCGTCCGCATTTATGAGGGCCAGCTTGCCGTGTTCCGTGCCGCCAAGCCACGCGCCAAGATCGTGCAGGATCTGGAGCACATGGCGGAAGACGAGGAAATCCACCTCGACGCCTTCAATAAGGTGGTGACCGAAGAAGGCGTGCGGCCGACGCTGATGAACCCTATCTGGGGCGCCGCCGGCTTCGCCATGGGCGCTGTGACAGCACTGATGGGGGAAAAAGCAGCCCATGCCTGCACGGCGGCCGTGGAAGAAGTGATCGACGAACACTACCAGGCCCAAATCCGTGAACTGGACCAGGAAGGCGCAGAACCGGAGCTGCGCGACATGGTGGAGAAGTTCCGTCTCGAGGAGATCGAGCACAAGGAAAAGGCCATCGCGGAAGGGGCAGAAGAAACGCCCGGCTACCCGGTCCTCTCCGGAGCCATCAAGGCCGCTTGCCGCCTGGCCATCCGCGTATCTGAAAAGATCTGACCCGGCCTACGGCTCGAGTTCGCTATCCCAGTAAAGATAATCCTGCCAGCTCTCATGCAGGTAGTTGGGCGGGAAGGCGCGCCCATTGTGGTGCAGCTCGTGAACTGTCGGGCGGATCGGCGACTCGTAGGGGATCATACCGATCTCGGTGGGCAGCTTGTTGGCCTTACGCAGATTGCAGGGGCTGCAGGCAGCAACCACATTGTCCCAGGTGGTAAGACCGCCGCGCGAGCGCGGGATGACATGATCGAAGGTCAGTTCGCTGCGGGCACCGCAATACTGACAGGAGAACTTGTCGCGCAGGAACACGTTGAAGCGTGTGAACGCCGGGTAGCGCGCGGGCTTCACATAGGTCTTGAGCGACACCACGCTGGGCAGCTGCATCTCGAAGGAGGGGCTGCTGACAGCACGGTCGTAGTGATCAAGGATGTTTACCCGGTCGAGGAAGACAGCCTTGATGGTGTCCTGCCAGGACCAGAGGGAGAGAGGGTAGTAGCTGAGCGGCCGATAGTCCGCATTCAGCACAAGGGCCGGGCAACTCTCAGGCGATACCTGGCCTGATCGCACCATTTGGGTATGCACCGCAACTGGCCTCCTGACCCTTCAAGTCAATCTGCAGAACCAGACTAGCGTGATTCTCGCCTCGTCCAATTCGCGCTGGACCATACAATATCTTGTATGACGCCCTTATGACTCTATACCGATCGTGGCCGGAGGGAAGCCCCTTGCGACTGTCAGGCAAAACAGTCGGCAATGAAGCGGCCGCCGAGCTCCAGCCCTTCCGGGTCGATGCCGTGGCCGACACCGCGCGCCACATGCCAGCGCACCGCAAAATCCGCGTCGCCCAGCGCACCGGCAGCAGCATGCATGGCCTGGACCGGCAGCATGTCATCCGCGTCACCATGAATGAGCATGACCGGCGGCCGGGAGGGCACATCAGCCAGCTTTTCGGGCGCCACCAGCGCACCTGAATATCCGAGAATGCCGACCGGTCCCGGCACCCGCCGCGTCCCCACATGCAGGGACATCATGGTGCCTTGCGAAAAGCCGACCAGCGCCAGCCGGGAACCATCCAGCCCATTGGCCTCAAGTTCCTGATCGATAAAGGCATCAAGCAGCGGCGCCGCACTTTCAACGCCCTTGAGCAGTTCCACAGGATCAAGGCGGGTGATGGGAAACCACTGATAGCCCATCGGGTTGCCGTCGCAGCGCTGCGGACCGTTGGGGGCCACGAATGCCGCCGACGGCATCAATGTGCGCCAGTGATTACCAAGCGCGATCAGGTCGTTGCCGTCCGCGCCATAGCCATGCACGAGCACCACCAGCCGGTCGGCGGGTCCGCCATTGGCGGGAGCAAGACGGGGACCATCCAGTTCGGAGGACATGTGAGGCTTCCTTGCAGGTCTAAACGGGCGGCACGGAGTAATAGGCCCACAGGACGCGGGCGGCTACCCCACGATGGGGCTGCCAGCGGCGCGCGATCTTGAGGAGCCCTTCCGCATCCGGACGGGTGCGCTTGTTCAAAAGGCGTTGAGCGGCAGCCTGCAGGGCAAGATCACCGGCAGGAAACACATCCGGCCTGCCAAGGCCCATCAGCAGATAGATGTCCGCAGTCCACGGACCAATGCCCTTGACCGCGACAAGCTGCTCATGCGCTTCCCGGTCATCCATGCGGGACAGGCGCTTGAGATCGAGCGAGCCCTCCGCCACAGCTTCAGCCGTGGCGCGAAGATAGCGTTGCTTGGGGCGTGAAAGGCCCATTGCGCGCAAGTCTTCATCGGTATGGGCGATCACCGCATCCGCCGTTACCTCGCCCAGCCCCTGCTCAACCCGGGACCAGATGGCCGCCGCACTGGCGACAGACAATTGCTGCCCGACCAGGATGCGCGCCAGGGTCTCAAACCCAGCGGGACGGCGGCGTAAAGGCGGCGGGCCGCCGCAGACATCCAATGCCTCAGCCATATGCGCGCATTGGTCGGCCAATGCCTCACACGCGGCAGCAACGTCCTTGTTTGTCCGTATGGTGCTCATGAATGCTATTAGTGGCCCATGACGATACGCCTGGCTACCCGCTTCGCACCCAGCCCGAACGGACACCTGCATCCCGGCCACGCCTTCTCGGCGCTGACCGCATGGGATTGGGCGTGCGCCCATGATGCACGGTTCATCCTCCGCATCGAAGATACGGACCGGACCCGCAGCCGACGTGAATTTGAAACATCCCAGATCGAAGACCTGCGCTGGCTTGGACTTGACTGGGAAGAGCCTGTCCGCCGCCAGTCAGACCATCTGCCCGACTATGAGAGAGGTCTTGATAGGCTGCGTGACCTCGGCCTTGTCTATCCCTGCTTCTGCACCCGCAAGGACATCAGCGCTTCCGCCCTTGCCCCGCACGGGCCGGACGGCGTGATCTATCCCGGCACCTGCAGGGGGCTGCCGAAGGATGTGCGGGACACAAAACAGGCTGAGGGGATGGCTTTCGCGCTGCGCCTCGATGTGGCGCGGGCAGTGGAGGTGGCCGAGAGGCTTTCCGGCAATCGCCTGACCTTCACCGAGGAAGGCGCTGGCCCGGACGGCGAGACAGGCAGACTGCCGGTTGACCCCCGCCCCATGGGCGACGCGGTGCTGGCACGCAAGGATGGTGTCATCGCCTATCACCTCGCCGTGGTGATGGACGATGCAGCGCAGGGCATTACCCATGTCATCCGCGGACAGGACCTGTTTTTCGCGACCCCCCTGCACAGGGTCCTGCAGGTGCTGCTGGACCTGCCCGAACCGCGTTACCGGCATCACGGATTGATCCTGGACGAGACGGGCGAGCGGATGGCCAAGCGGCGCGGGTCCAAATCCCTGGCGGACCTGAGAGCGGAAGGCAAGACGCCGGATGACATACGCCGCATGGTGGGGCTGGCCTGATCGTCAGAAAGTCAGCGCCCAGGTCAGCACCGCCGACAGCGTGATCAGCGACAGGCCTGTGGTGAGCACCACCGCGCTTGAGGCAGCCCCCGGCGCCGCCTGATAGCGGTTGGCCATGATGAATGTGTAAACCCCCGACGGCACCGCCGCCATGACAGTGGCGACCTTGAGCCACATCACTGGCAGCGCGAATACATAGCTCCCGAGCGCAAAGACGATCAGCGGGTGCAGACCGAGCTTGATCACCGCAATTTGCGACGCCGCCCCGACCGAGCGGCGGATTTCGTAGCGCGACAGGGTGGCGCCCATGGCAAACAGTGCACAGGGGATGCCGGCCTGTCCCAGCTTCTCAAGCACCCCGTCCACCGGCCCCGGCAGGGTGAGCCCGGTCTGCCCGAAGATGACGCCGGAGCCGAGCGCCCAGATCAGCGGATTGCGGGCCATGCCCTTGAGACTGTCGAGCAGGATGCGCTTCGGGTCGGGCCGCGCGGTGCCGTCATGGCGCTCCGCCGCCTGCGCCATTTCAAGCAGGAAAGTGCAGATGGTGAACACCGTGAGCCCGTGAAAGGCGAGGATCAGAAAAAGTGGTACCGACGCCTCATCCCCGAATGCGACGAGAATGATTGGTATGCCGAGCATCACCGTGTTGGAGAAGCCGCCGCCGAAGCCGATGATGATCGCATCCTTGAAGGGCCGCCTCAGCAAGGCCATGGCCACGGCGATACCAATGGCCCAGACGATCAGGATGCCGCCGTAATAGCTGCCCCACAGCCCCCAGGGCAGCGTATCGGGAATGTCCGTATTCGCCAGCGCTCGGAACAGGAGCGCCGGAATGGCAAAGGTGAAAACGAACTTGTCCAGCCCGTCCGTCGCGCTGTCGGAAAACCAGCCGAACCGGGCCGCCACATAACCGACCACCACCACGCCGAAGACGGGCAGCACGAGGGAATAGGCAACATCGAGCATGGGCATGGGAGGCTTCCTTGGGCAGCGCGCTGCATTTCCGGCGCAGGAACACGCAAACGGCCCCGCGGGTCAAGCCGCCGAGCCGCGCGAATGGTGAGCGCCCTAGCCCGCGGCAAAGGCACCGAAGCTGCGGGTCTCATGCCGGGTGAGCCGCTGGGTTTCCTCGACCAGCACCGCGTCAACGCTGAGACTGCCCCGCAAGGACGAGGCAATGCTCTCGGCCGCCTTGCGGCTGGGCAACTCGGCTTCGACCCAGATGCTCATCCAGCCGGGCTCAAGGCCGGCCCTCGATGAAAACCGCTTAGGCACGAGGCCGCGCTTGGAGAACGGCGTCAATAGGCGCGGCAGGGTTTCCGCTTCGGCAATGGCCCGGATGGTGAAGGCGAAGAGACGCGGCGCATTGGGCCGCGCAGGCAGCGCCGGATCCTCGGACACCGGGTCCGGGGCCAGTGGCAGGGAATGGTCCGTAGACGGCGCAGCAGCGCCGGGCGCCCGCAGGCGAATAAAGGGAGACATGAGTTCAAGAAACCGAAAATGACGTCGACAGAAAGGGAATGGCTTAACGGGCGCCGGTGGTGCCCATGTCCCGGCTGCACATCACAGCCGGGCCGGTAAGGCCGGTAAGCCACATGCCGGTGGAGCGGCAGGCGCCATGGGCGTCCGCATGCGGCGCGCATACGCCAATGCGCATGGTCCCGTCCGCAAGGACGGCCAGTGCGCGCACACTCCTGGTCGGTTTCTTGGTCATAACGGCGCGCAGCCTAAACCCGCAGCGTCCGCCCCGCCAAGGGGCAATTCTGCATGGCACCTGCGCGTGTGGCCCGAACGTGGTTTTCGCGCATCACCTGACGGGGCCTCATCCGGGCCGGCAGGACTACCAGTCGTAAAGGCCGGTGAAGCTGCCAAAGCCCGCCTGGCCCGCCCACGCAGCCCAGGTCGCCCGCAGGCGTTCCGTCGTCTTGGGGCTGTTGAGCCCCTGGCCGAGGCCGAGGATCTGCAATTCGGCGCAGCCTGCGAACCGGCCATGCCCCGGCGCGGGCAAGGTGGCGCGCGCATTTTTGAGCCGCGCATATTCGCTGTCTTCCACCCCGTCGGTCAGCAGCACGAAGCGTACGGGGCCCGCGGAACAATCGACCACCTGAGACATGGTCTCGAGGAAGGGCAGGATGTTGGTCTTGTTCTGGGCGGTGAGCTTGCCGTCGCGAACGAGCTTGGGCACCCCGGAAATGAGCGTCTTCAGCCCGCGCGCAAAGTCATCCGGCTTCGCACGCGCCGTGAGCACCTGGTCGATCCGCAGGGTGTTGGAGGTGGCATCATAGGAGCCGAAGCTGCGCACCATCACCCGCCCGCGCAGGGGCACCTCTTCCACCATGGGCGCAACCCTGTCCGCCACCCGGCGGGCATAGGCATCATTGCTGACCATCGGATTGGATTTCGACAGATCAAGCCCGATGACCAGCACCGGCGCTGCTTCCCCAGCCGGCACGACAGGCTGGTCCGTACTCTGCGCCCCGGCGGGCGAGAGACCGATGACAAGTCCCAGAAGGGCGGCAGGCAGAAAGCTGAGACGGCGGGCCATCAGGCAACGCTCCTTGCAACGGAAAGGCGACGGGCCAAGCCCGTGAGTCGGAGTTTGGGTCAGGCCGACAGCGGCGGCAGGGCCTGCTGGGCCGGGCGATGCGGCAGCGACGGCACCGCCACATCCGCCCCCTGCGCCAGCGCCGTCTGGCTGCGGCTGGCCCACCAGGTGTCGAAGATTTCCTCATAGGCCTCGACCGACATGGACTGTTCGTTGCGCTCGAGCCGCGCGCGCAGGCTGTCGCGGTCATCCGTGTCCGCCGTATCGCCGATGGGCTGCATGGCGGCACCATTGCCCATGCCAAAGAAACCACGGCGGCCCGGGGCAGCACGCGACGGGCGCGACAGCCCCGCCTTGGCTTCGTTCATGCCGTCGAGATGCGCCTGCACCTCGCGCATGAGCCCCGCCCACAGGATCGCCCGGCGCGCCTGCGGCTGCCGCAGCTGCTCGATCTCGCGGGCCAGCTGCACATATTCGTGCTCCCGGCGCGTCAGATCCGCAGCCTGGGCCGCACGCTGCCGGTATTCGCCGACGGCCACCAGATGCGTGAAGCCTCGGACGGCGCTGTGCAGGGCAATGGCCGCAACACCGGTGACCACCAGGAAGATGACCCCGAGGGACGCCAGCCAGGTAACGGCGTGAACGTCCCGCGACAGAGCCTCCTCTGCGATGCCGGGCGCCACCGGTGCGGCAGGCACGGCTGCGCCTTCGCCCCCGAGGCCAAGGCCAGCCAGCGCTTCATCAAGCGACGTCGTACCGCCGAAGGTGTCGGCGGACCCGGCAGGCAGCGACATGGTGGCAAGCAGGAAGCCGAGACCGGCGAGCATGAGAAGGGCAAAGACAAAGACAATGCGGGTAAAGGTCTTCTGACCGACGGGACCAAGGGACGCGAACACGAAATGCGCTGCGATCGCCGCGAACAGCACCTGCAGCGACTTGAACCCGACCGAGTCCGCCAGCGACCCCGGCAGTTCCAGGAATTCATTCGCCAGCGCACGCGTCCAGAACTCGCTGACGATCGTGTAATCCACAAACAGCGCACCGGCGAAGATCAAAAGCCCCACGAGAATCGCCATCACATGCATCGGCATCTGCCGTGCATTCTGGGCGCTGGCCTGAAGGTAATAGTCGATGCGCGTCCGCACCGAATGGGGAATGAGGCCTGAGGAGTCACCGTCGGTGCCCAACTCGGGCGAGTTATCCGAACCGAGCTTGCGTCCGAACAGGCCGCGGCGGCCTTCCACATATTCGTCCGCCCCGGCAAAGGGCGCCTGCGACAGCCGCCGGGCCGTGCTTTCGATCTGCGGCTTCAAGGCCTCGGCGCGCGCGCTGTCGTTGATGTAGCGCTGCGACAGATCCTGATCGAGTTCCGACAGGCGCGAGACGAGATGCAGTTTGGACAGAGGCTCCGCGTTGCGACCGCAATTGCGGGCGGCGGTGCTGCCTTCGCGCGGCGCCAGGGACGCCGGGTCGAAATGCTGACTGGTTTGTGCTGCGGACATCTAGCTTCACACGCCTCCCACGAGGCGGTCCCGGATGGTTGATCCCTCGAATTCAGGCTCCCGGACCTGCGGATGATCGCCCGCGCCGGAAGTTACGCAGATAACTGGGTCATGCCCCGAACCCTGCGGGCGGTCGGATGAACGCACCCTGAACAGGTTAACGCTGTCCCTGCCTCCGGCGCTGGTCCCGCCGCCGGGCCGACCTTCCCAATCAGGTTGAACGTCGCGGAAACAACGGTTTCTGCTTCCCGGAGGGGCAAGCATGACTTGTGCCAGAATAGGACGAAATACGGCCATCCAATGGCGTTGCGTTAACGGATGCGACCGCTGCCGAGTGAGGCACAAGGTTCCCACCCTTTCCCTCCAGCGCCTTTGCCCCACCCTTTTGTGAAACCAACTGCTGCGCTGTAGGATCGCGCGCAAAATCACGCACCGAGGAACGTCCCCTTCATGAGCCTGGCCGAACACCACACCTCTTCCGCCTCCGCCCCGTCCGGCATCACGGCCCGCGCGGCAACTGCCGCAGAGGCTGCCCGCGCCTATCTGGCCGCGGCACGGGAGGTGGTGTCTGCCCGCGTGGCCCCCGGCGGCAAGGTTGATGCAGCTTTGCTTGAGCGCGAGCAGGTCGCCGCGCACGGCCTGGCCTGGACGGCCACCTATGTGGAAACGCTGACCCAGCTGGCGGACTATCTGGCCCGCATGGAAAGCCAGGGCACGCTGACGGCGATGGAAGAGGCGCTGGCCGGACTCGCCATCGGCGAATATGTGGCCGAACTGACCGGCGGCCTGCCCATGAGCCAGGGCGAAATCCTGCGCCCCGCGGATATGGGTGTGGCGCAGGATGCGGTTGATGCGCTGACTGACGCCACAGCCGGGCTGTTCACAGAGGCCGCCTCCGCTGAAGCGCGGGTTGCCCTGGCACGAATGATCGAGGCGGATAGCTCGGGCTTTTACGGCAATGCCGGGCTGGATGAGACCCTGGACCTCGTACGCAGCCAGTTCCGCCGCTTTGCCGATGACAAAGTCACGCCCTTCGCCCATCAATGGCACCTCAAGGACGACCTCATTCCCCTTGAGGTCATCCGCGAAATGTCCGAGCTGGGTGTCTTCGGCCTGACAATCCCTGAAAATGCAGGCGGGCTGGGCATGGGCAAGATCGCCATGTGCGTCGTGTCCGAGGAACTGAGCCGCGGCTATATTGGCGTCGGCTCCCTCGGCACCCGCTCGGAGATTGCCGCCGAACTCATCATGGCGGGTGGCACCGAAGAGCAAAAGGCGCGCCTGCTGCCGAAGATCGCCTCCGGCGAAATCCTGCCCACTGCCGTTTTCACCGAACCCAATACGGGCTCGGACCTCGCAAGCCTGCGGACGCGCGCCATGAAGTCCGGCGACAGCTATGTCATCACCGGCAACAAGACGTGGATTACCCACGCAGCCCGCGCCGACATGATGACCCTGCTGGCCCGCTCCAACCCGGATGCGCCGGGCTATAAGGGCCTGTCCATGTTCCTCGTGGAAAAACCGCGTGGCACCGACGCCGAGCCATTCCCCCTTGAGGGCATGAGCGGCGGGGAAATCGGCGTGCTCGGCTATCGCGGCATGAAGGAATATGAGATCGGTTTTGATGGCGTCGAGGTGCCCGCGTCCGCCCTGCTCGGCGGCGAGGAAGGCCGCGGCTTCAAGCAGCTTATGGCAACATTCGAAAGCGCCCGCATTCAGACAGCGGCCCGCGCCGTGGGCGTGGCGCAGGCAGCGCTTGATTTGGGTCTGGCCTACGCCACCGAAAGGCAGCAATTCGGCAAGGCGCTGATCAACTTCCCCCGCGTTGCCGGCAAACTCGCCATGATGGCGGCTGAAATCCTCGCCGCCCGTCAGCTCACTTACTTCGCTGCCCGTGAAAAGGACCAGGGACATCGCTGCGACCTTGAGGCAGGCATGGCCAAGCTGCTGGGCGCACGCGTGGCCTGGGCTGCTGCCGACAATGCGCTGCAGATCCATGGCGGCAACGGCTTCGCCCTCGAATATCCAGTCAGCCGTGTCCTCTGCGATGCCCGCATTCTCAACATTTTCGAAGGGGCTGCCGAAATCCAGGCGCAGGTAATTGCCCGCCGGTTGCTCGAGAGCTGACGGGCAGCAGCCCGCTTTGCCCGATCGCTGCCTCAGCGCTGTCACGGTTCACCATTGCACGCCGTCTTGAATTGCATGGCGGACGCCGGGCTGGAATAGTCGGCGCGCCAGGGAGATGGGGGATCAGTGATGGCCGGGATGACGGCGGATAATCGGCTGTGGAAACGCATTGGGCTTGGGGCAGCGCTGGCCGTTCCTCTTGTGGTGCTGGTGCTCGTGGTTGGCGTTTTGCCGACACTTCTGATGGCGGCACAGCGTGAGGCCCTCGAAGATACCCCGGCGGACCATGGCATAGCTTACGAGGATGTGAGCCTCACCACCGCAGACGGCGTGGCCATTAATGGCTGGTGGATGCCCGATGCAACGCCCGCAGGCATCGATGAGTTCACCGGCGAGCCCATCGAGACACGCGGGGTGATCATCTTCATCCATGGCGCCAACTCGAACCGCGCTGACCCCTATGTGAATGCCTTTGGCCTCTACAAGCTGCTGACCCGCATGCAGCACCATGTGCTTGCAATCGACATGCGCAATTCCGGCACGTCACAAGCCTGGGGCGGCGGACAGCTGGACTGGGGGCGCGCCGAAGCCAGGGACGTGCTGGCCGCTGTCGACTATGCCCAGATACGCGGCGGTGGGGAGCCGATCATCCCCTTCGGCGTCTCCATGGGCGGTGCGGCAGCCCTGACAGCGGCAGCGCAGGACAGCCGCATTCGCGGGCTTATCCTCCTCGACCCGATGCTTGATACCTATGACACCATGGCCCGCGGCACCGTCGCGGCAGCCGGGTTTCCCCTGGCCCTGGCCCATGTGACCACGACAGCAGCCGGGCTGCTGCACGGGGCGCCGGCATTCGAGACGACCCTCAAGGACCAGGGTATGACCTATGCCCGGCCGACCCTGCTGATCCAGGACGAACGTGATCCTGTGAACCGCCGCATCCATGCCGAAGAGATTGTGGCCGCCAACCGCAACATCGACCTGTGGGTGGCCCCGCATCCGGCGGACGACCACCCGCTCCTGGCCGCAGCTGGCGGCTGGGGCACGCATGTGGCGGCCTTCCAGCTCTACCCGGATGAGGTGGCGGCTCTTCTCGATGCCTATCTCACCATGGTCCATGCCATCTGCGATGCTGAGGATCTCGAAGCTGCGGCATCCATGCCCCTTGCCGGGGCACGCTGAAACACTAAGGTTCTGCCCATGGACATTTTCGACATCCTGATCCCGGTTTCACTCGCTGCCGTGGCATTCGTGCTCGCGGCCGGCATCATCAATATGTGGCGCGGCGGCGGTGAGGCGGCAGCCTCCCGCTCGCAGATGCTGATGCGCTGGCGCGTGATGCTGCAATTCGTGGCGATCGTCATCATCGTCATCGCCTTCTGGGTGCAGGGCTTCCGCCCCTTCTGACCAGCCGGCTCCGCCCCCAATTTACCCTCACATGCATCAGGGCCTTTTCAGGGCCGCTGATCCTTCCGATATGATGCATCTGGGAACCGGCAGATCTCGATGGGAGGAGCAGCCTATGAACGACGCGGTGAACCAGGCGGAGGAACCCGACACCGGCCTGCTGAAGGCCGGACCCGACAGGCGGGAAGACCGCTGGGCGCTGGTCTGGGATGTGCTGGTCTTTCAGGCAAAGCTCGGCCTTGATGCCTTGCGTGACTTCGTACTCAGCCCGTTTTCCTTCGGGGCGCTTCTGCTGGGGCTGGTCGCCGGAGGTGACAGACCCTATCGCTATTTCGAAGGACTGCTCCGGTTCGGTCGCCAGACCGAACGGATCATCAACCTCTTTGGCACGGCACGCGTGCCCTACGACCCCTATGAGGGCACCAGCGACCACCTTGCCGTGGACAAGCTGTTCTCCAACGTGGAAGAGCTGCTGCGCCGCAATGTGGATGGCAGCCAGAAGGCATCCGCGGCAAAGCACAAGGTCGATGAGACCATCGACGAGCTGGAAGCCCGGCTGGAACGCCTGCGCGCAAAAGCCAAGCAGCGTTTCGATGGACAGGCCGAAGCCTGAGCTGCCTTGAAATACAGGTCATCCCCGCTGGTCCGTCTGTGAACCACAAGGTCGCAAAACTGTGTGTGGGCTTGCCGGGTCTGGCGCACTAGGGTGTAGGTGCAAAAACAGAACTCACGTCCGGGAGCGCCTGATGACCGAGATTTCCACCGCTGAACACCCCAAGAAGACAGTCACCGTCAAAGGCAAGACCATGTCCTACGTGGAGATGGGTGAGGGTGACCCCATTGTCTTCCTGCATGGCAATCCGACCTCCTCCTATCTGTGGCGGAACATCATGCCGCATCTGAAGGGCCTGGGCCGCTGCATCGCCCCCGACCTGATCGGCATGGGAGACTCCGACAAACTCGATAATCCGGGTCCGGACAGTTACACCTTTGCACAGCACCGCGAGTATCTGGATGGTGTGCTGGACGCCCTCGGTGTGACCGGAAACGTCGTGCTGGTCATCCACGACTGGGGGTCCGCCCTGGGCTTTGATTGGGCCAGCCGCCACCGCGACGCAGTGCAGGGCATCGTCTATATGGAAGGCATCGTGAAGCCGATGACCTGGGATGAATGGCCGGATGCCGCGACCGCCGTGTTCCAGGGCTTCCGCAGCCCCGCCGGCGAAGAGATGGTGCTGGAGAAGAATGTCTTCGTCGAGACGGTGCTGCCAGGCTCAATCATCCGTGGACTGACGGAAGATGAGATGGCCGTCTATCGGCGTCCCTTTGCCGAGAAGGGCGAAGACCGCCGCCCCACCCTTACCTGGCCGCGGCAGATCCCGATCGAGGGCGACCCGGCGGATGTTGTGAAAATCGTCGAGGACTACGGCAATTGGCTGTCGCAGGCGGACCTGCCGAAGCTCTTCGTCAATGCCGAGCCGGGCGCGATCCTGACGGGAGCCATGCGGGATTTCTGCCGCAGCTGGCCCAACCAGACGGAAGTGACCGTGAAGGGCAGCCATTTCATCCAGGAAGATAGCCCGCACGAGATCGGCACGGCGACCGCGGACTTCGTCGGAAAGCTGCGAAACTAGCTGCACTACGGCGATTAATTATTGCAATACAATAAAAATACATCATAAAACGGCATGGTCATCGACCTTCAAAGGACCTGGCCATGCCGCTTTCCGACATCCGCCTTGCCCGCATTCAACGCGCCAGCGCCTGGCTGCATCTCGTTCTGACAGCCCTGCTGCCGGGGATCCCGCTCCTGCTGGCCCTCGGCTGGGCGCTGATCCCCGATGCGCAGCTGGGCGACAGCCTCGGCCTCAAGATGATGCCCGGTGCGCAGCCCGGCCCGCTGACATTGCTGGACCGCACAATGGGTTTCGGCGCCTCCCTGCTGCTGCCGACGGGCGTCATCCTCTATGGCGTGTGGCATTTGCGGGCGCTGTTCGGCCTGTACGCCCGGGGCATTATTCTCGGGCCCGACAACGCAGAGCGCCTGCGGGCCCTGGCCATGACCCTCATCCTATGGGTGCCGGCGCAAATGCTGGGCGATATCGTGGTGTCTCTCGCCATGAGCCTCGACAATGCGGTCGGCGAGCGCTTCGTGGCGATCTCGCTGTCGAGCAACGATGTCGCCATCGCGCTGGTCGGGGCCGTGGCGCTGGTGATCTCGTGGGTGATGGTGGAAGCTGCCCGCGCCGCCGAAGACAGCGCCAGCATCGTCTAGAGGGGCATCCATGCCGATTATCGTCACCCTCGATGTCATGCTTGCCCGCCGCAAGATGAAAGGCCGCGACCTTGCCCGGGCGGTCGGCATCACCGAAGCCAACCTGTCATTGCTCAAATCCGGCAAGGTCAAGGGCATCCGCTTCGCGACGCTTGAAGCCATCTGCCGGGAGCTGGACTGCGCCCCCGGCGATATCCTCGCCTATGAGCCGGAGCCCACCGAACAGGGAGATCCTTCATGACGGGAAGGCCCTCATGAAAAGAACGATGCCCGCAGGTGCGCTGCTGCTGGCCTGCCTCCTGACACCGGCCTTGGCAGCCTGCACCCAGGAGAGCAGGACGCGCAGCATGGAGCGGTGGTGCGACAGCAGCAGCCGGTGCGACCGGCCGCAGAGCACGCGGGACTACTGCACCGGCAATCCTCACTGCACGGCCGATCGAAGCAGGCTGTTTTAAAGTGTCCCCTTGCCGTAAGCTTGCGGCAAGCGCCCCCGGCAATGCGGCCAATGCGGGGGCACGCCAGTTCCCGGGTAGCCCTCGATGTTCATTCCCATCCACGACGACAACCCCCTCAAGGTCATCTCCTTCCAGCGGGTGACCGTGGGGCTGATCATTGCCAATGTGCTGACCTTCCTCTGGCAGACCTCCCTCGCTCCCGGCGAGATGATTGCCGCCGACCAGGCCTTCGGCGTTGTGCCGGCCGCGCTTGTGGGCGGGCTGCCGGATTTCGGTGCCTTCCCAGAGGAACTGGCGCTGCTCACTTACATGTTCCTGCACGCCGACGTCTGGCACTTAGCTGGCAACATGCTGTTCCTGTGGGTGCTCGGCGACAATGTGGAGGATGACCTCGGCCATCTGCGCTACCTGGCCTTCTATCTGCTCTGCGGCGTGGCGGCAGCGCTCCTCTTTTCGGTCCTCAAACCGGACTCCACCGTGCCGCTGATCGGTGCCAGCGGCGCCACCTCGGGCCTTGTCGCCGCCTATCTGATGCTCCACCCCCGGGTCCGCATGTGGGCGGTCTTCGTGATGCGCATCCCGCTCTACGTCCCCGCCTGGGGCGTGCTGGGCGGCTGGGTCGCCTTTCAGGTAGTGATGGTGGTTGCCGATCCCGGCAGTCCGACCGCCTGGTGGGGCCATATCGGCGGCTTTCTGGCAGGCCTCGTGCTCACGCCGCTCCTGAAGCGGCCCGGCGTGCCCCTGTTCGGTCGCGCCCCGATCCGCCGCATGCAGGACCCGGCCCCGCGCTGACATCGGCAGATATATATGTCGCACTGCGACATATATGCGCTTGGCACGGAATATATACGCAATATTTCTTCGCCAGGGAGCAGGCCTGCCTGCGCGTTGACTCGCCTACGGGGGCCAAGTAGGTTCCCGCACCGCAACAATACTCGGGGTCTTGCACACTCCGGGTTTGCTTGGTTTTTCCCTCCAGTGTCAGCACTTCTTGCAAGGTCTGACGGCCTGATGGGCAAAAGCGCAAGCTCCATCAAGATTCGCAAGTTCGGAGACTGCCTCCATGAAAGTGCTCGTGCCGATCAAGCGCGTGGTCGATTACAACGTGAAGGTCCGCGTGAAAGCGGACCAGTCCGGCGTTGAACTGGCCAACGTCAAGATGTCGATGAACCCGTTCGACGAAATCGCCGTTGAAGAAGCCGTCCGCCTGAAGGAAGCCGGCACCGCCACCGAAGTGGTGGTCGTGTCCATCGGCCCGCAGCAGGCCCAGGAAACCCTGCGCACCGCGCTGGCCATGGGCGCTGATCGCGGCATCCTGGTAAAGACCGACGACACGGTCGAGCCGCTCAACGTCGCCAAGATCCTCAAGGGTGTGGTCGACGCCGAAGGCCCGGAACTCGTCATCCTCGGCAAGCAGGCCATTGACGACGATTCCAACCAGACCGGTCAGATGCTCGCAGCCCTCCTCGGCTGGGCCCAGGGCACCTTCGCCGCCAAGATCGAAAAGCAGGACGGCAAGCTCAACGTCGTCCGCGAAATCGACGGCGGCACACAGACCGTGTCCCTCACCCTGCCGGCCATCGTGACCGCCGACCTGCGCCTCAACGAGCCGCGCTACGCGTCGCTGCCGAACATCATGAAGGCCAAGAAGAAGCCGATCGACGAGAAGGCTCCGGCCGATTTCGGCGGTGAGACCACCCCGCGCCTGAAGGTGCTGAAGGTGACCGAGCCGGCCGAACGCCAGGCAGGCGTCAAGGTCGAGACCGTTGCTGAACTCGTCAGCAAGCTGAAGAACGAAGCCGGAGTTATCTAATGACCACGCTCCTTATCGCAGAACACACGGGCGCCGCCCTCAACGACGCCACCGCCAAGGCGCTGACCGCCGCCACCCAGATCGGTGGTGATGTGCACATTCTGGTGGCCGGTGAGAATTGCGGCGCTGCCGCCGAAGCCGCGTCCAAGCTGGAAGGTGCCGCCAAGGTGCTGGTTGCCGACGACGCCCAGTACGCCAAGCAGGTTGCCGAGCCGATGGCCGCCCTCATCGTGAGCCTCGCAGGCTCCTATGACGCGATCCTCACCCCGGCCACCACCAACGGCAAGAACTACATGCCGCGCGTGGCAGCCCTGCTGGACGTGGCGCAGATCTCGGAGATCATGTCGGTTGAAAGCGCCGATACGTTCACCCGCCCGATCTATGCCGGTAACGCCATCGAGCACGTCCAGTCCACCGACGCCAAGAAGGTCATCACGGTCCGCACCGCGTCCTTCAACGCTGCCGGCGACGGCGGTTCGGCTGCTGTCGAGAACGTTGCTGCCGCCGACAATCCCGGCCTGTCCGAATTCGTCGGCGAAGAGCTGACCAAGTCCGACCGTCCGGAGCTGACCGCTGCCAAGATCATCGTCTCCGGTGGCCGTGGCATGCAGTCCGGCGACAACTTCGCCATGCTCGACAAGGTGGCCGACAAGCTCGGCGCCGCCGTCGGTGCCTCGCGCGCCGCTGTGGACGCGGGCTTCGTGCCCAACGATTACCAGGTCGGCCAGACCGGCAAGATCGTGGCCCCTGAGCTCTACATCGCCGTCGGCATTTCCGGTGCCATCCAGCACCTGGCCGGCATGAAGGACTCCAAGGTCATCGTCGCCATCAACAAGGATGAGGAAGCTCCGATCTTCCAGGTTGCCGATTACGGCCTGGTCGCGGACCTCTTCACGGCGGTGCCGGAGCTTGAAGCCGAGCTCGACAAGGTTCTCTAAGCCTTCCCAAAAGGCTTGAATACGCTACGCTTCCCCGGGGCCTTGGTGCATACTACCAGCCCCGGGCAAGCCCCTCCCCTGAAGTGAGCGGTGCGCCCGCAATGCGATGTGCCGGCCCGACGGCCCGGCCCCAGGCAGGCAGCAGACCGCGGACAGGACAGTAATTCTCATGAATATCGGTACGGTCGGTGTGATCGGTGCAGGGCAGATGGGCAACGGTATCGCCCATGTGTGCGCCCTGTCGGGTCTGGACGTCATCCTGCATGATGTGGACGAAGGCGCGATTGAGCGCGGCCTTGCCACCATCAACGGCAACCTCGCCCGCCAGGTTGCCAAAGGCGCCATCGACGATGCTACCCGTGATACCACGCTGAAGCGCATCCGCCCCTCCGGCGGCCTGGACGCGCTCGCGGCTTGCGACCTCGTGATCGAGAGCGCCACGGAAGAAGAACAGATCAAACGCAAGATTTTCGCCGATGTCTGCCCGGTCCTGCCGGAGCACACCATTCTGGCGACCAATACCTCGTCGATCTCCATCACCCGCCTGGCCGCCTCGACAGACCGTCCGGAGCGCTTCATGGGCATTCATTTCATGAATCCCGTGCCGGTCATGGAACTGGTCGAACTCGTGCGCGGCATCGCCACCGACGAAAAGACCTTCGAGGCCTCGAGGAATTTCGTGGCCCATATCGGCAAGAAGGCGACCGTGGCGGAAGATTTTCCGGCCTTCATCGTCAATCGCATCCTGCTGCCGATGATCAACGAAGCAATCTACACCCTCTATGAGGGCGTCGGCAGTGTCGAAGCCATCGACACCGCCATGAAGCTGGGCGCCAACCACCCGATGGGCCCGCTCGAACTGGCTGATTTCATCGGTCTCGACACCTGCCTGTCGATCATGCAGGTGCTCTATGAGGGCTTGGCGGACTCCAAGTACCGCCCCTGCCCGCTGCTGGTGAAATATGTCGAAGCCGGATGGCTGGGTCGCAAGACCAGTCGCGGTTTCTACGATTACCGCGGTGATTCTCCGGTTCCCACCCGGTAACCCCCTCAGCACCGCCTCACATCACAGAGGCATCGCCGGGCGGTTTCAACAGAAACGCCCGGTTTTCTGCTGTTTTTCACGTTCCCGTTAACCATAACCACCATTAAGGCGCCAACACGCTTTGGTTGCTGACGTTTTGTCGGTACACCTTATGAAGGTGGTTAATTCTGACTAAGAAGTGTGTGTTTAGTGTCTAGTTCCGACCTTCCGGCTGCACCTGATGCCGGGTTCACTTTTGTCGCCGCTCCGAGCCACCCTGGCGCGGAGCGATTGTTTGCTTATTGGTCAGAAAAATGCGCAGGCAAAGCCATGCCAGACCGCGCGGACATCAATCTGGCTGACCTGTCCGACATCGCGCCGAACCTGGCGATCACCGAACCCCTCGAGGACGGTGATTTCCGAATTCGCCTGTTTGGCTCCGCCCTCACCCAGATGACCGGTGAGGAACGCACGGGGATGAAAGTATCCGAGATCGGCCGATCGTCCCCGGAGAACGCCATCAGCCGCCGCTGGTCTGCAATCCAGAAGGCCGCAATCTCACGCGGCGCCCCGGTATTCGCAGTCACCAAGGCATCAAGCGCTGAACGGGATCACCTGATCTATCACGCGGTCTGCCTGCCGTTGACCCATGGCGGCAGCGAGGTGGGACAGATCCTGGGTGCCCTCTTCACCACGTATCGGCAGACCGGCGAAGCTTCCTGATTCACACGGTTCAGGATGCCGGACCGCCCGTCTCATCCGCGTCAATCGCGGCCCGGATGAGGGCTATGGCAGTGCCGGTATCCCAGTGCGCAGGCCCGACAAGCCGCCCAAGGCTCCGCCCCTGCCTGTCAATCAGCAGTGTCGTCGGCAGCCCGAAAGCACCGAGCGGCACATTCATCCGGCCCGTTTCGTCATGGTAGAGCGCCAGATTGCTGACGCCGATCTCCGCCAGAAAGTCGCGCGGCTTGTCGATACCGCCCCGGTCGAGGCTGAGCGCCAGTACCTCGAACTCGTCACTGCCTAGTTCCGCCTGCAGCCTGTCCAGCGCGGGCATTTCCTCCCGGCACGGGCCGCACCAGGTAGCCCACAGATTGAGCAGCACAACCCGTCCTTCGAAGTCATCGAGGGTGAGCCGGTTCCCTTCCGCGTCCACAAAGCTGATGGGCTTGAGATCAAGCGGGGCTTCTGCGGGCACGAAATTCTCGACGGCGCCCACGGTCAGCGGGGCGAGGTCAACAGTGGCAGCCTCCGCATCTGCACGCTCGACAGCGCCGTTACGATCACCATCCGATTTGCCACCCATCGGGCCCATGCCGTATAGAACCGCCGCAATGACCGCCGCGAGAATGAAGGCGGTGAGCTGAAAGCGGGTCTTGGGTGACACTTTCTTCTCGTCGGATTTGGCGGGGCCGGTTTCACGGGACATCGGACACGTTTTCCTGACAGCTAAGACAACGACAAAGGCACAGACTGTGGGCAACAAAATGTGGGGCGGCCGGTTCGCGGACGGACCTGACGCCATCATGGAAGCAATCAACGTTTCCATCGACTTCGATCAGCGCCTGGCCCGGCAGGACATTGCCGGAAGCCGCGCCCATGCTCAAATGTTGTCCGACAGCGGCATTATCTCAAGCGACGACCTGGCCGAAATTCTCAAGGGGCTGGACCAGGTCGAACAAGAACTCGTGAACGGCACCTTCCCGTTCCGCCGCGACCTTGAGGACATCCACATGAACGTGGAAGCCCGCCTGCGCGACCTCGTCGGCCCGGCTGCAGGCCGCCTGCACACCGCCCGGTCGCGCAACGACCAGGTGGCGACAGACTTCAAGCTGCATGTGCGCGAGCGCCTGGAGGCTTTCGATGAGGGCCTGAAGGAATTGCAGACCGTGCTGGTGGACCAGGCCGAGCAGCACACGGACACCGTGATGCCCGGCTTCACGCATCTGCAGACCGCCCAGCCCGTGACCTTCGGCCATCATTGCCTGGCCTATGTGGAAATGCTGGCGCGTGACCGCGGCCGGTTTCAGGATGCCCATGCCCGCGCAGGGCTGAGCCCGCTCGGCTCTGCCGCTCTGGCCGGCACGTCCTTCCCCATCAACCGTGAGCAGACGGCCAAGGCGCTCGGCTTCGACGGGCCGACCCGCAACTCGCTTGATGCCGTTGCTGACCGCGACTTCGTGCTCGAAACCCTGTCGGCTGCCAGCATCTGCGCGGTTCACCTGTCGCGGCTGGCCGAGGAAATCGTCATCTGGACGTCGTCGCAGTTCAATTTCGTGCGCCTGCCGGACAAGTTCTCCACCGGGTCGTCGATCATGCCGCAGAAGCGCAATCCGGACGCGGCAGAACTCGTGCGCGCCAAGCCAGGCCGCATCATCGGCGCGCTCAACAGCCTGCTGATCATGCTCAAGGGCCTTCCCATGACCTATTCAAAGGACATGCAGGAAGACAAGGAACCGGCCTTTGATGCGATGGACGCCCTTGATGTGGCGATTGCTGCGATGACCGGCATGATCCGTGATCTGACGGTGAACAAGGACGCCATGCGTGCCAGCGCCGGCACGGGCTTTTCCACTGCCACCGATCTGGCGGACTGGCTGGTGCGCGAGCTCAACATGCCGTTCCGCGATGCGCATCACGTGACAGGCAGCCTCGTGGCCGCTGCCGAGGCCAAGGGCTGCGACCTTGACGGGCTGACGCTAGAAGAGATGCAGCAGGCTGAACCCAAGATCACTGCCGAGGTTTTTGACGTGCTGGGCCTCGACAACTCGGTCAAAAGCCGCACAAGCTTCGGCGGGACGGCGCCGGATAATGTGCGCGCCCAGGTAGCCTATTGGCGGGAGCAGCTTTCATGACCGCAGCGACATCCTTCGGCAGGCTTGCCGTGGCAGCTCTTCTGGCTCTTGTGGTCGCCGGCTGCGGCGTCCGCGGAGCCCTGGTGCCGCCAGAAGGCCGCGACACGCTGCTTGGTCCCGACAAGGATTTCCCGGAACCCACCGGCGAGCCCTCACCCGCCGCCACGGCACCTGCTCCGGAAGCCCAGCGCGAAACGCCCGAGGAGAGCTCCCGGCCGCGCTTCCCCGCCCCGGAAGCCGTCAACTAGGCCGAAAGCCGGAACACGACAGATGCACCATTTTGCCTATAAGAACGGCGTTCTTCACGCCGAGGACGTCTCCCTGTCGGCCATTGCCGATGCCGTGGGCACACCGTTTTACTGCTACTCCACAGCAACGCTCGAGCGGCATTTCCGCGTTTTCTCCGACGCCTTCAAGCCCGGCACCAGCGGCAACAAGGCACTTGTGTGCTTTTCGGTGAAGTCCAACTCCAACCTCGCCGTTGTCTCGACGCTGGCAAAGATGGGGGCCGGTGCTGACGTCGTCTCCCAGGGCGAAATCCGCATCGCGCGCAAGGCGGGCATTCCGGCGGACAGGATCGTCTTTTCCGGCGTCGGCAAGACGCGCGAGGAGATGGCCTATGCGCTCGACGAAGGCATCCTCATGTTCAATGTGGAAAGCGAGCCGGAGCTTGAAGCGCTCAATGAGGTGGCCGTTACCAAGAACATGCGCGCGCCCATCTCGCTGCGGGTGAACCCGGATGTGGATGCCAACACCCATGTGAAGATCACCACCGGCAAGGCTGAAAACAAGTTCGGCATCGCCTGGGAGCGCGCGCACGCGGTCTATGCCCGCGCCGCTGACCTGCCGGGCATCGAGATTGTCGGCGTCGATGTGCATATCGGCAGCCAGATCACCAGCCTCGACCCGTTCAAGGCAGCCTTCGCCAAGGTGGCGGAGCTTGTGCGCGAGCTGAAGGCGCAGGGCCACGCCGTGCACAATGTGGATCTCGGCGGCGGGCTGGGCATTCCCTACATGCAGGGCAATGAGCCGCCGCCTCACCCCGAAGACTATGGCCGCATCGCCTGCGAGGCCTTCGCCGACCTCGATGTGCGCCTGCTGTTTGAGCCGGGCCGGATCATTGCGGGGAACGCAGGCGTGCTGGTGACCGAAGTCACCTATGTGAAGCATGGCGAGGCCAAGGACTTCCTGATCCTCGACGCGGGCATGAACGATCTGATCCGCCCGACGCTCTATGACGCCTGGCACGACATGCTGCCGGTGACAGAGCCCGCGCCCGACCACCCGCGGCTGAAGGCCGACATTGTGGGGCCTGTCTGCGAAAGCGGCGACACCTTTGCAAAGGATCGTGATCTGCCGCTGCTTGCCCAGGGCGACCGTCTGGCTATCCTTTCCGCAGGAGCCTATGGCGCGGTGCAGGCCTCGACCTACAATGCGCGTCCCCTGGTGGCCGAAGTGATGGTCAATGGGGCAGACTGGGCCGTGGTCCGCGAGCGCCAAACTTATGACGCTTTGCTGGCTGACAACCGGATGCCGGACTGGCTGGACCGCTGACCCTCTCCCAGGGCGTCGCGCGCCGGCCGGCAAGCCTTTGGGAGCGTGACAGCCTTTGATCCGCAAGCGCCGCGACACCGCCGCAGACCATCTGCCGCCCGCCCTGAAGCGGAAGGTGGCACTGACGCGTGCGGGCCTAGCCTGGGAGCGCCTGTGGCCCGAACTCGTAGCACCCTTGAGCCTCACCGGCGTCTATGGGGCCGTGGCACTGGTCAATGGCTGGCAGTCGGTGCCCGCTCCCCTGCACTGGCTCGCCCTTGCCGGCACGCTCGGCGGGTCTGCCTGGCTCTTGATCCGCAGTTTGCGCGGCTGGCGCTGGCCTGAAACCGAGGAAGCCCTGCGCCGTATCGAGCGGCAGTCAGGCCTCAGGCATCGCCCCCTATCCGCGCTGGCCGACGACCGCGCTGACTTCGCAGGCGACCGCAACGAAGGCTCTGCCCTCTGGGCGGCCCATCAGGCCCGCCTTGAAGGCGCCATGCGGCAGGCCAGGTTCGCATCCCCACGCTCGCGGGCACCCGAGACCGACCGCTATGCCCTGCGCGGCGCAGCCTTCCTTCTTGTCGCCGCAGCCCTTGTACATGCAGGCCGCGACGCTCCGGCGCGGCTGGCTGACAATCTGCTGCCCGGCACCTTCTCGGGCAGCAGTACCGCCATCGCCTACGATGCCTGGATCACACCGCCGGCCTATACCGGCGTGCCGCCGCTGTTCCTCAATTCTGCCCCCCGTGGCGAGGATGGTGCCCCGGCTCCGGTCTCCGTCCCCACCGGCAGCGAACTCACCGCCCGCATCTATGGTGCCGGCAGCGCCGAAGCACGCCTTGGCGACGGTGACCATCCCTTTGCCGATGCCGCGTCAGGGGCTCATGAGATCGCCCTTAAACTGACGCAGGAGGGCACGCTTGCCCTGGCCGCCAATGGCCGGGTGCTCGACAGCTACGCCCTGACGCTCACCCCCGATCATGCGCCGCAGATCACCTTCACCGACGGCGATGCCCTCTCCGTCACGCCGCAGCTGACCCTCGCCGTCGGCTACGACCTGCTGGACGATTACGGCATCACCCAGGCGGAAATGCGCATCACCCTGCCGGATCCGGACACGACCGACATCACCGCCGACGGCGATGAGGGTGACGGCACCGCCAGCACGGAAATCGGGGCTCTTGCGGCCATCGACCCGCCGGTCCTCAAACTGCCGCTGCCGTCGCCCCGCGTCACCGAGGCGGAAGCCGAATTCACTTACAAGGACCTGACAAGCCACCCCTGGGCCGGCCTGCAGGTCGCAATCACGCTGGCAGCCTTCGATGAAGCAGGCCAGGAGGGGCTGAGCGGCACCCGGATCATGCGCCTGCCGCAGCGCCGCTTCACCAACCCCGTCGCACGCGCCGTCATCGAGCAGCGCCAGCGCCTTGCCCGCAAACCCGACGATGCACCCCGCGTCGCCCGCGCGCTGAATGCCCTCACCCTGCACGCAGACCGTTACTACGAGACCGCAACCGACTATCTGCCCCTGCGCGCCGCCTATTGGCGCCTGAAGGGAGCCGACCACGAAGGCGACCTGGACGGCATCTACGAGCTCTTGTGGGACGTAGCGCTGCATTTCGAGGACGGGAAGCTCTCTCTGGCTGAAACCGCCCTGCGCGACGCTCAGGACGCTCTGATGGACGCCCTGGCGAATGGCGCGCCGGATGCAGAGATCGACCGCCTGATGCAGGAATTGCGGCAGGCGATGGATGAGTTCCTGCAGGCCCTGGCACAGCAACAGATGCAGGCCGGCCCCAATGGGGATACCGCGCAGTTGCCGCCAGACGCCCAGATGATCGAACGCGGCGACCTCGAAGACATGCTCGATGCGCTCCAGGACCTCGCCCAGTCCGGATCGCGCGACGCTGCCCGGCAGCTGCTCTCCGAATTGCAGCGCATGATGGAAAACCTTGCCAGCGGCACGCCCGGCCAGATGGCCATGACGCCGCCACAGTCGGCCATGAATGACGCCATCGGCCAGATGGGCGAAATCATCGACCAGCAGCGTGCCCTGCAGGATGAAACCGTGCAGCAGGGCAACAGCCAGGACTTCCAGGCAGGCGGCCGTGAAGGTGATCAGCAAGGGGGCTCCCAGGGCGGCAACCAGGCAGGCAAGGGCCAGCCGGGCGCAGGCCCCAATGGCGAGCTTCAGCGGCGGCAGGGCGGCATCCGAGACGAGCTGAGCCGACTGCGCGAGGGGCTGGATGGCTCCGGCGTCTCTCAGCCCTCCGCTCTCGGCCGCGCCGAACGGGCCATGCAGGACGCGGAAGACGCCCTTGCCCAGGGCGACACCGAACGCGCCGCCCGCAAACAGGGTGAAGCCATTGAGAACCTTCGCGACGGGGCACAGGCCCTGGCCGAAACCCTGCTCGAGGATCTCGCCATGGGCGATCAGCAGGGCCAGGATCAGGGGCGCGGCGGAGAAGGCCGCGACCCGCTGGGCCGCCCCCAGCGCAGCTCCGGCCCGCAACAGGGCGATGGCGTCGAGGTGCCGGACGAGACTGATATCCAGCGGGCCCGACGTATCCTCGAAGAGTTACAGCGCCGCGCCGGTGACCGCTCACGGCCGCCGGTGGAGCTCGATTATCTCAACAGATTGTTGCAGCGCTTCTAGCTGCCGGCGCCACTGCCCGTCCCGCCACCGGAATACTCACCCGGCTCAACGAAGCGCAGTACGAAATCCGACGCCTGGGCGGGCGGGCTTGAAAGCCGGGTGACGAACTCCGCCACCGCACCGCCGTCAAGTTCCCCCTCGGGAATCGCAAAGAAATAGTGATAGAGCTCGCGGCCTTCCGCGTCCCTGAGCGCCAGCCGCACCCGCGGCACGGGCGCCCGCTCTTCGGTCACATTGATGATCTCCCCGCGTACCGACAGCACGTCGAGACCATTTTCCTTCGTTTCCTCGAAGGTGACCTGGCGGAATTCCATGTGATGGACCGCCACCGGAAATCCGATCGCATCGTAGAGCTTTGCCGTAGCGGGCCAGTAGGCCGCCACATCGCCCCGGAAGGCGATGAGGGAGCCGAAAAACACACCGACAAATACGACAAGGATACTCCAGCCGATAATCGCGCCCCGGCGGGACTTCTTGGCCGGCGTGAAGGCGGATGTCTCAGCACCCGGAGACGGTTTCGCCTTCCTGGCCGGCGCAGGCTCTTCCGTCGCGGGAACGGGCTCCGCGGCCGCCGCAACAACGGCAGGCTCGTCAGCAGGTTCGGGAGCGGGCTCCGGCTGAGGCTCTGGTTCAGGTGCCGGGTCGGGCACTGCCTCGCCTGTCGGCGCAGGCACTGCGGCCTCGTCTTCCGGCGGCTCCTGAAACCACTCATTGCCGCATTCCTTGCAGCGCACCTTGCGGCCAGGCGCCTTGAAGGCCTCGGCCTTCACCGTGTAGCGCGTCTCGCATTCTGGGCAAGTGATGATCATCGGCAGGCGGAGCGTCTTTATGAAAAGGGCGCAGCACATGCGCCGGATTTCGTCGTCGGGTGGTTTTGCACGCAGCCACCGGTTAGGCAAGTCACAGGCCATGTGTCCCGGCCGCTCACCTGCACGCAGGTTACAGGACGGCACCTATGGCACTTGCCCTCTCTATGGGCCACAGTCCGTTAAAACTGCGCTAACCATGCCGCGATTCGGCGTGTAGGGCAGGTTTTTTGCCATTTTCAGCCCCGCTGGCCACCTTGCCGGCCGATTGGAACGATGTGAGGTACGCGGGTGATCCGCTTCGAGAATGTTGGATTGCGCTACGGATTGGGGCCTGAGGTCCTGCGCGACATCAGCTTCCATCTCGAACCGGGCGGCTTCCACTTCCTCACCGGCCCGTCAGGCGCCGGCAAGACATCGCTCCTCAAGCTGATGTTCCTCGCCCTGCGTCCGTCGCGCGGGCTCATCACCATGTTCGGCAATGACCTTGCCACCACCAGCCGCCAGGACCTGCCGGCCCTGCGCCGGCGCATCGGCGTGGTGTTTCAGGAATTCCGCCTGCTGGATCACCTCACAACATTTGAGAACGTCGCCCTGCCCCTGCGCATCGCAGGCCACGACATGGACGACTACCGCGACGACGTGATTGAGCTTTTGCAATGGGTCGGGCTGGGCGAACGCATGCATGCAACACCAGCCACCCTGTCCGGCGGTGAGAAACAGCGCGCTGCAATCGCCCGCGCCGTTGTCGCCCGGCCTGATGTGCTGCTCGCTGACGAACCGACCGGCAATGTGGACCCGGACATGGGTCTGCGCCTGCTCCGGCTGTTCGAGGAACTGAACCGCTTCGGCACCACCGTGCTGATCGCTACTCATGATCACGCGCTCGTGGAGCGGTCAGGCGCCCCCGTGCTGCATCTGGCCAAGGGCGAGCTCATCCAATGATCCGTGGCTGGCGCAAACAGGGATTGTCGCAGGCCCTTGCCAATGGCATCGGCCAGCGCTTCGGCCTGACCGGGCCCAACAGCCCGGGCGATGACGCGCTCACTCCGTCAACCGATCTGATGCCGCGCGGCCGGGGAGGTGCGGCGCTGGGCGTCGTGGTGGCGGGTATGTGCTATCTCGCCTGCCTCGCCTTGGGTGGTGCATTGCTCACATCTGACGCCAGCCGCGCCTGGACCCGGGACCTCGACCGCGCCCTGACGATTCAAATCGTCCCGCGCGGCGGCGCCGATGTGGAAGCAGAGGCGCAAGCTGTCATCGCGCTGATGGAGGCAGATCCCGCTTTCGCCCGCGTTGAAGCCCTGTCCCAGTCCGCCTCCGCTGCCCTCATCGAACCATGGCTTGGCAATGCCGACGCGCTGATGGGCCTGCCGGTCCCCCTGCTGATCCATGCGGACCTTGCTGAAGGTGCCAGCGTTGATCTCGAGATGCTGCGCGCCCGCATCCGCGCCATAGCTCCCAACGCAACCCTCGATACCCATGCCCGCTGGCGCGATGAGCTGGCAGGTGCAGCCACGGTTGTTGAGCTGGTCGGGCTGGGCATCCTCGCCCTGGTGGCGCTCACGACCGCTGCCATCGTTGTCTTCGCCACCCGTTCGGCCCTGGCCGCCAACCGCGACACGGTCGAGGTGCTGCACCTGATAGGTGCCCGCGACAGTTTCATCGCCGGGGAAGTCCAGCGGCAATTCCTCGATACCGGCCTCAAGGCCAGCCTCGGCGGCTGGGCCGCAGCGGCTGTGACCTTCATGGTTTTCGGCATGGCCGCTTCCGACGGGACAGGCGACGTCACCCTGTTGCCCCAGTTGCAGATGCCATGGACGCATTACCTGATCCTGCTGGCAGTGCCCGTAGCCGCTACCGCATTGACGGCCATTGCCGCGCGAATGACCGTCATGCGCGCCCTCGCCCCCACGCTTTAGCCATAATCTTCGGTTTTTGTTCACCCTGTCGCGGGCACACTTCAGGCCTGTGATGGGCCGGACGCCCACGCGCCGTTAACTGCGCCATTAACCTTTCGGCACGGGGCATGGTCGCGGGGCCGGACATCGCTCCTGTATTGTTGGCTGCTTTTGTCCTGTCACCACGTGCTTCCAAGCGGGAGCCTTCTATCCGGTCCACGACGTGAACAGTTCCATTCCCATCTTCCGGCACAAGAAGCCCCGCCGTGGCGGTCTGTCCGTGCTGGCGCGCGTGGGCATGGGGTTCGCGCTGGTACTGGTGCTGATGGCCGGTGGAGGCTTCCTCAGCTTCCTCGCCGCCATTCCGGAACCGCAGCAACCGCTCGACCCGTCATCTGCTCCAAGCGCCGACGGGATCGTGGTCCTCACAGGCGGGCGGGATCGCATCGCCGTAGCCATGCAGCTTCTGGAAGCCGGACGCGGCGCCCGCCTGCTCATTTCAGGCGTCAATGAAGAGATCACCCGCGAAGATCTTGCCGCCAGCTTCGGCGGCGACGGCACCAGGTTCGGGTGCTGCGTCGATCTTGGTTTCGCTGCCCGCACAACAGTGGGCAATGCCGAGGAAACCGCTGACTGGGTCGCGGAACAGGGATTCAGGTCGCTCGTGGTCGTCACCAGCGATTATCACATGCCGCGCAGCCTTGCCCTGCTGCGCCACCGCATGCCCGCAGTCAGCTTCGCCCCCTATGCCGTGGCGATGGACGGTCCCAGCACCAACCGGGCCCTGCGCAATGTCAAGCTTGCGCGCATCCTTGTCACGGAGTACGCGAAATACGTCGTCACCCTGGTGCATCACCGGCTGGGGTGAGGCCACGTCAACAATAGATAGTTGCCCCTGTGACCGCGCTTCGCTCCCTCGCCTACCAACTCTATCTCTACACGGCCAGCGCCATCATCACGCTGGGCGCCCTGCCGCTGCTCGTACTGCCGCGCCGGTTTACCGGCGCCGGCATCCGTTTCTGGTCGCGGGTACAGCTCTGGGGTGCTGCCCATATCACCGGCGTGCGATATGAGATTCGCGGGCAGGAAAACCTGCCGGACGGCCCCTGCCTCATTGCATCCAAGCATCAGAGCATGTGGGACACGATCTTCTGGGCCGTGGCAGCAAAAGACCCTGCCATCGTGCTGAAACAGGAACTGACCTACATCCCGCTCTATGGCTGGTACGCGCTGAAGGCTGGCATGATTTCCATCAATCGCGGCTCCGGCCCGTCGGCCATCCGAAAGCTGGTTCGCCAGGGCCGCCGCGCCGTAGCCGAGGGCAGGCCGATCGTCATCTTCCCGGAAGGCAGCCGCATGGCGCCGGGAGCACCGCCCGCCTACAAGCCCGGGGCCGCCGCGCTTTATACCCATCTGGATATTCCCTGCGTGCCGGTAGCGCTCAACTCCGGTCTCTACTGGGCGCGCCGCGCCATGAAGCGCCAGCCCGGCACCATCGTCGTAGAAATCCTTCCGCCCATCGAACCGGGGCTGAAACGGCGCGATTTCATGGCAAGGCTGGAAGGCGCCATCGAACCCGCCACGCAGAAACTGGTGGAAGAGGCACAGCAGACCCTGTCCTACCGGGATTGATCAGCCACGCTACGCGGTTCGGACAATCACGCCTCCAGCCGCTGCTCCACGGCTTTCAGCAAGTCTTCAAGCCCCCGGTCACGGATACCCATATGGCGCAGATGCACCACCATGCTCGCCAGGTAATCCGGATTGCGGCCTGACTTGCCCTCACTGCGCGCAATCAGCCCCGCCTGCGTCTCCATGTCGAGCGCGCCTGCATACTGCTCATGGCGCGGGTCCGCCACATAAGTCAGCACCTTGGGCAGGCGCTTGCCGTCCGACAGCCGCAATGCGCCCACCCACACCTCGCGATAGACAGCCGTCACCTGCTCACGCTCGCGCAGATAGGCGATTGTCTCATCAGACTGTTCGGCAGCCACGCGGTAGAGCATGCCCCGGCAGGAACCGCCCCGGGTAAGCCCCAACACAAGCCCAGGCCGGTCCGGCGTGCCGCGATGGTGATAACTGTAGACGCAGAAGCCCCGGTGATACCCCGTGATGCGCGCCTGGTGCTGTTCGAGATACGCAAACCCCGGCCGCCACATCAGCGAGCCGTATCCGAAAACCCACAGGTCCTCATCACAGTTTCGGCCAGAATTCTCCGTATGCAGGCTTTCGCCGGGCAAATGCTCTATCCTCGCAGCGCTCGCTTGTTCATTCCCGCTCCGCAATAGCGCAGGTCCGCCTTCATGCTCAACCGCATCCCCAAAACGGCCTTCCCCATGCTCGCGCTTGCGCTGCTCCTGGGGCTCTACACGCTTTACTGGATGTCGGTGGCCGACAGGCTGCGGCTTGAGATCGACACCTGGCAGGCACGGCAGGCAGAGGATGGTATCGAGGTAGCCTGGGACGACATGCGCGTCACTGGTTGGCCCCTGCGCCTGCGCCTCGAACTCGACAATCTGCGCTATGCGGCATTAAGCGCCGACACCCCGTGGTCATGGCAAACGCCGGAATTCCACGCGCACGCCCTTCCCTACCGCCTCGACCATCTGATCGCAGCCGCCCGCAGCCCCATGCAGCTGACCTATGGGAGCGGCAGTAACGAACAACGCTGGGAAGTTGCAGCCGAGAGCGCAGAGGCAAGCTACGTGATGCGCGATGGCCATCCCTTGCGCCTTGCGATCGACCTGCAGACAGTCGAAGCGACCCGTCTGGACCGACCTGCGGTTCTTGGCGCCGAACGCCTGCAGGTGCATGCCCGCAAGGTGGAAGACCTAGATGGCGCGGTCGACATCGCCCTGCGGGGTGCCAACATGGCGCTGGGCAAGGACATCGCTCCCGGCCTTGTCGATCTTATGGGACCGACAATCGAGCATGTGGGCGTTCAGTCCCGCGTTACGGCCCTTGCCGGCGACCGTGTCTTTCAGGACCTGGCCCTTCTCGCGATGGATGGTGCGACGCTCCAGGTCTCCCAGGGCACGATCACCTGGGGCGAAACCGGAGCAACGGCATCCGGCGCGATGGACATCGCCGCCGACGGCACCGCCAATGGCCGCTTCGACACGACCCTGCGCGGCCACGACGTCATCATCGACGGGCTGATCCGCCAGAAGCTGATTGCTAGCAACATGGAAGGCACACTGAAGACCGCCATGTCGGTGCTGTCTCTTGCATCCGGAGCAGACCCCGGTCAGCTGCGCCTGCCGCTTATCATCAAGAACGACGAAGTCTTCCTCGGCCCTGTCAGGCTGACCGGTACTGCCGGTGACACGCCCTAGACGTCAGGCTTTCTTGTCGCCCGGCTTTGCGTGACGGCCGAAATCCGGCACCGGAGAATCCTGCCCCGCATCGATGATGCTTCGGCGGATGGTCCGGGTACGGCTGAACCGCTCGAACAGCGCGTCCCCATCCCCCCAGCGGATCGCCCGCTGAAGGGCCGACAGGTCCTCGGTGAAACGTCCCAGCATCTCCAGCACCGCCTCGCGGTTGTTGAGGAAGATGTCGCGCCACATGGTGGGGTCGGACGCCGCGATACGCGTGAAGTCACGGAAGCCGCCCGCCGAATACTTGATCACATCCGACTGGGTCACCGTCTCCAGATCCGCAGCCGTCCCCACAATGTTGTAGGCGATGAGATGCGGCAGATGGCTGGTGATCGCCAGCACGAGGTCATGATGGTGCGGGTCCATGAAATCGACATTCGACCCGCAGGCGCGCCAGAAGCGGGCAAGCTTCTCGACCTCCGCCCGGTCCGCCGTATGCGACACGTCATCTTCCGCAGCCCCGATCGGCGTCAGAATGCACCACCTTCCGTCGAACAGCTCTGCAAAGCCGGCATCGGGGCCCGATTGCTCCGTGCCCGCAATCGGGTGACCGGGAATGAAATGCACCCCATCGGGAATATGCGGGCTCACATCCCGCACCACCGCCGATTTCACTGACCCCACATCGGTAACGATGCAGTCCGTGCGGAGATGCGGCGCGATGGTCTCCGCCAGTGCCCCGAATGCCCCCACGGGCGCGCAAAGCACCACGAGGTCCGCCCCCTTGGCCGCATCCGCCGCGCTGTCGCATACCTGATCGCAGAACCCCAGCTCACGCACCCGGTCACGCGTTTCCAATGAGCGCGCATAGCCGACGATCTCGCCCGCAAGCCCCCCACGCCTCACGGCATGGGCCAGCGAGGCCCCGAGAAGACCGAGGCCGAGAATGGCAACGCGCTCGAAGATCGGCTTGCTCATGACCCCGTGCCTTCCATGAAATCGGTCAGCGCCGCGATCACCCGCTCATTGTGCTCATCAAGCCCCACCGTCATGCGCAGGCAGTCCGGCAGCTTGTAGGACGCTGTCGGCCGCAGAATGATGCCGCGGCTCTTGAGGAATGAATCCGCCGCCTGTGCGGTCTTCCCGTTCTCACCGGAAAACCGCATCAGCACAAAATTCGCCACCGGCGGCAGCACCTCAATGCCAAGCCCCGGCAGGATTTCCGTCAGCCGGGCCAGCCACTTTTCGTTGTGTGCAACAGACGCATCCACATGCGCCGTATCTCCGATTGCCGCGATGGCCGCTGCCTGCGACGGCCCGCCCACATTGAACGGCCCCCGCACCCGGTTGAGCGCATCCACCACGTTTTCAGGCGCATAGGCCCAGCCGACGCGCAACGCCGCCAGCCCATGCACCTTGGAGAAGGTACGCGTCATCACGGCGTTGCTTGACCCCGACACGAGCTCGATGCCCGCCTCATAGTCATTCCGCGTCACATATTCGGCATAGGCCCCGTCCAGCACCAGCAGCACATTGGATGGCAGCCCCGCATGCAGGCGCCTGACTTCGTCGATGGGAATATACGTCCCCGTCGGATTGTTCGGATTGGCGATGAACACCATGCGCGTGCGCCCGGTCACCGCGGCGAGGATCGCATCCACATCCGTGGTGAAATTGGTTTCCGGCACTTCAACAGGCGTCCCGCCTGCTGCCTGGGTCGCGATCCGGTAGACCGCAAAGCCATGCTCGGTGTGGATCGCCTCATCGCCCTGTCCCATGAAGGCCTGGGCCAGCAGGTGAAACAGCTCGTCCGACCCGTTGCCGCATACGATGCGGTCAGGGTTGAGGCCGTATCGGCGGGCGATTGCCCCCCGCAGCGCGCCGTAGCCGCCGTCAGGATAAATCTCCATGGTCTCCGCGGCTTTGAGAAAAGCCTCACGGGCCTTGGGACTCGGTCCCAGCGGGGTCTCGTTGGCGGACAGCTTGAGTGCGTTGTCCTGCCCGGCAATCTTCGATTCACCCGCCTTGTAGGGGGTGATCTTCTCGATGCCGTCGCGTGGTGTCAGGTCACCCATCGCGTTGTTCCTTGAAAATTCAGTGTCCAGATGGTCCGGCTATTGAGGGTGCCCGCCCGGCCTAGAGCCCGATCGGCACCGGATACCCGCCAACCGGATAGACATTGCCGAACGGGCCGCCATGCTGCTTGCCCATAAGGGTAAGCCGTTCGTCCCGGCCCTCGATGTGACCATCGATCGCAATTAGATGGAGCTGCGGCGCACCTGCGCCCTTGTCGGTCTCCGGGCCTGCATGCGGATCATCCGCATAGGCAAGCCGCCAGGCGGACAGCCCGGCCTTGTCAAAAATGTCCGCACAGGTGTCGGGGCTGACAAACCCCTGGGACGTTGCCACGACCAGTGTCACGTCATCGCCCGACGCATTGTGCGGCGCCTTGGCGACGGCCACCGCTCGGGGGCCATCACCAGCCAGGTATCGCCGCCGCACCGGCGCGTCACTCTCTGCCTCAAGGACAAAGGGCAAGGCCGCAACGATGCGCGGCGCATCTTCGGCAGGACTCAGCAGCGTCCACCACGGTGCTTCCCCCTTCCGCGCGCCCTTGCCGCCATTTTCCGGTGGCGGCAGCACCGCCACCCCGGCGGAACCGTCAGCGACCCGCCGCACCGCGTTGCGCGCATCCTCAGCCACCACGACCGGAATGCTGGAGCCGAACTGCTGACGCGCCAGGTCGAACCGCCGGATGGCGCCCTCGCCACCCGCAATGGCTGCGGCGAACGGGGCCTGGATCGCCGTCATGGCCGCGATCAGTTCGTGCCACAGATCAGCCACCGCCATGAAAGGCAGCGACCCCTCGTGGCGTGCTGCCAGCCGCCGCAGCATCTGGGCTTCACGTTCGATGCGGATCGGGCTGGCGGCCAAAAGCGCCGGTCCCTTCGCCGCGGCCACCTGCCCCACCACTTCGGCGCGGCGCATCAGGAGGTCGTGGATCTCGTCATCGATCCGGTCGATCTCCTCGCGCGCAGCCGCCAGATCCGGTGCCTGATCGGCCGGAATTCCGGGTGCGGACGGGGATTTGGTGGAAGCGGACATGAAGCGGTGGGCCCTGAAGGCGGGAACGCGCAGGCAGTCAGCATGCGCCAGACAAGGGTGGAAAGCGCGTATCAATAGGCGCTGACAGCATGAAAATCAAAGAAAACTGCCTTGGCAAAGGCACATCGCCGGCGAACCAGAGGGCCATGCCGCCAGCCGACAAACGCAGCCTGGCACCCCCAAACCATTGACAGATACGCCCCCTCTTCCCTAGCTACCTGCCCCGCTTTGTTGAGAAAAGCAGGACACCCTTGCGCCTTAAGCCGGTGACAGTCCGGTAGCGCGACCCTACATGGCGGCAATGACCAACGCTGAGACCATTACCGATACCGAAGGCCAGGCATCAGGCGCGCAAGCCTGTGTGCACCGTTTCGGCATGGATCAGCCTCTGCAGCTCGACAGCGGCGTGAAGCTCGCCCCCGTTGAGATCGCCTACCAGACCTACGGCACACTCAACGCTGACAAATCCAACGCCGTGCTCGTCTGCCATGCCCTGACAGGCGACCAGCACGCGGCCAACCGACACCCGGTCACCGGCAAGGATGGCTGGTGGAACCGCATGGTAGGCCCTGGCCGCCCGATCGACACGGACCGCTTCTTTGTCATCTGCCAGAATGTGATCGGCGGTTGTTCGGGCACGACGGGCCCCACAGCCATCAACCCGGCGACCGACAAGCCCTATGGCCTCGAGTTCCCGGTGATCACCATCGGCGACATGGTGCGCGCCCAGGCCATGCTGGTTGAAGCGCTCGGCATCGAGCAGCTGTTCTGCGTGGCCGGCGGCTCGATGGGCGGCATGCAGGTTCTTGAATGGTGCGCGTCCTACCCGGAGCGCGTCTTCTCAGCGATGCCCATTGCCACAGCCGCCCGCCACTCGGCCCAGAACATTGCGTTCCATGAAGTTGGCCGGCAGGCCATCATGGCCGACCCCAACTGGCAGGCAGGCGCCTATGACGGCAGCGACGCCTATCCGTCCAAGGGACTGGCCGTCGCGCGCATGGCTGCGCACATTACCTATCTGTCGGAGGCAGCCCTCCACCGCAAGTTCGGCCGCAATCTGCAGGACCGGGATGCGGTGACCTATGGCTTCGATGCCGATTTTCAGATCGAAAGCTATCTGCGCTACCAGGGCTCAACCTTCGTCGACCGCTTCGACGCCAATTCCTACCTCTACATCACCCGGGCCATGGATTACTTCGACCTGGCTGCCGATCACGCCCGCCGCATGGGCTGTGACACGGGCACCCTGGCGGATGCCTTCCGCGGCACCGAGACCCGGTTCTGCGTGGCGTCCTTTACCAGCGACTGGCTCTACCCCACCTCGGAAAGCAGGCAGGTGGTTCACGCCCTCAATGCCGTGGCTGCCAATGTGAGTTTCGTGGAAATCGAAAGCGACAAGGGCCACGACGCCTTTCTGCTGGACGAGCCGGAACTGCACGACACCATTCTCGGCTTCATCGGCGCCTCTGCCCGCGCCCGCGGCCTTTAGGAACGGGGACGGATCGATGGCTGCCGCTATGCCCGCCCCGCCCCGCGCCACCCGCGCTGACCTGGCCCGCATCGCCGACCTGGTGACACCCGGTGCACGCGTGCTGGATGTGGGGTGCGGAGACGGCCACCTGCTCGAAATCCTGCGCGATGAACGCAAGGTAGACGGTCGCGGCTTGGAACTATCGCAGACGGGCGTGAATGCCTGCGTGGCCCGAGGCCTGTCGGTCATTCAGGGCGACGCCGACACGGACCTCGAAGACTACCCCGACCGCGCTTTCGATTTCGTCGTGCTGTCGCAAACCATCCAGGCTACCCAGAACCCGCGCGAAGTGCTGACGCAGATGCTGCGCATCGGTGAACGGGTGATCGTCTCCTTCCCCAATTTCGGCCATTGGAAAGTGCGCGCTCATCTGGCCCTGCATGGCCGCATGCCGGTCACCCCGGCCTTGGGCTATGAATGGTGGGAAACCCCCAACATCCACCTGTGCACCCTGCGTGACTTCACTGCCCTGTGCGATGTCCTGGGCGCCCGGGTGGAAACCACTGTGCTGCTGGGGATGAACGGGTCGGCGGACACAAAAAATGGCCCGCCCGGCTGGTGGGGGAACGCCACCGCCGAACAGGCCATTTTCCTTCTGAGAAGCCGCTAGCCACGCGTCACCGACGCGCAGCCTGCCGGGCATCAGCCGTTGATCGCCTCGTTTCCGGATTCGCCCGTGCGGATGCGCATGGCGGACATCAGGTCACTGACAAAGATCTTGCCGTCGCCGATCTTGCCCGTTTTCGCGGCGCCCGCGATGGCATCAACGATCTTGTCAGCCATGGCATCATGGCATGCCACGTCGACACGCACCTTCGGCACCAGCTGCACGATATACTCAGCGCCGCGATAGACTTCGGTCTGGCCCTTCTGTCGGCCATAGCCCTTCACCTCGGTGACGGTGAGGCCCTGGATGCCGATACCCGAGAGCGCGTTAAGCACCTCGTCGATCCGGGAGGGTTTGATGATGGCGGTGACCATGCGCATGGGGGCGTGTCCCTTGGTTGTTGGTTTGTGCTGCAACGGTATGTGGCGCCAAACCTAAAACCCGCATCTAGTCTCGGCAAGCATCCCCGTATGTGGCGGCACCATCGCGGAAGCTGCGGGCCGGGGCGGGGCTCGCCACCGGCGCCACAAGCGGCAGCCGCCGCCGGGCGCGCTCCCGGTGACCGGTGGGTGCATAGATCTGCTTGGTCGCCTCCACGAGGATGACGCCTGAGAACCGCGGCCAGAGAGTAGCCCCGAGGCGCTCCCACGCCACAGCCGAGCGCATGAACACCCGCCAGCCCACAGGCGGCATGAACAGCGCAGAGCCCCACTCGACAGGCGTGAACATGCTCTGCCGCAGCAGCGACACCAGCTGTCCGCGCGAAAAGGGCTGCCCATGGCCGAATGGCGTTGATTCGATACGCGCCCACATTCCGCGCCGGTTGGCCGCAACAATAAGAATACGCCCGCCGGGTGCCAGCACCCGCCAGGCTTCCCGCAGGGCCGGACGCAACTGATCGGCACCTTCCAGGTGATGCACCAGCAACAGCCTGTCCACGGATGCATCCGCCAGCGGCAGACACACCTCATCCACGAGGCCTGTCAGCATGCGTCCCTGGCGCGGCCAATGCAGCACGCCCTGCTGCGCCGGCATAAGGGCCACCACACGCGCGGCCTCATCCCGGAATTGCCCCAGATAGGGTGTTGCGTAACCAAGCCCGGCCACATTCATGCCGGCCACGTTCGGCCACACCCGCCGCACCGCATGGCCGACAAGCCGCCGCGCCACCCTGCCCAGCGGCAGACCGTAGAAATCCCTGAGATCAACGACATCGAGATGCATGGCGGGAAACCTACCAGAGATGCGTTGCAAGGTCGTTGCCGCAAAGCCCTGATGCCCCCACTTGAGAGCTGCCTTTGAAAAAACAGGCCCGCCGCCCTAGGCTGCAGCCAATCTCTCCCCTACCCCAAGAGAGCGAGCCCCTCGCGTCTTAAGGAGCGCCCCCATGAGCGATCTCATCGTCCACCAGATTCCCTGCCTCTCCGACAATTACGGCTACCTGCTCCATTCGCAGAAGACCGGGGAGACGGCGACCATCGACACCCCGGAAGTGGAGCCGATCCTCAAGGCGCTGGACGAAAAGGGCTGGCGCCTGACCCACATTCTCAACACCCACCACCATTTCGACCATGCCGGCGGCAATCAGGAGCTGAAAACGCGGACCGGCTGCACGGTCATCGGCCCCAGGGACGAAGCATCGAAAATCCCGGGCATCGACCGCGCCGTGGGTGACGGCGATACCGTCGAGTTCGGAGATGTGAAGACAAAGGTCATCGGCGTCCCCGGCCACACAGTGGGCCACATTGCCTACTATTTCGATGAGGCTGGCATCGCCTTTGTCGGCGACAGCCTGTTCGCGCTCGGCTGCGGCCGTATCTTCGAGGGCACCCCGCCCCAGATGTGGGAGAGCCTGTCGAAGCTAGCCGCCCTGCCGGACGCCACCACGGTCTATTGCGCCCACGAATATACCCAGGCCAATGCAAAGTTCGCCCTGTCCGTCGAACCCGGGAACGAGGCGCTGGCAAGCCGAGCGCGGCAGATTGACGAACTGCGCCGGGAGGGCAAACCGACCGTGCCGACGACCATCGGCCTTGAAAAGGCGACAAACCCCTTCCTGAGGCCGCAGAGCCCGAACCTGCAGGAAACCGTGGGCCTTGAAGGCGCGGACCTCGTGGATGTCTTCGCAAAGACCCGCGAACTGAAGGACAATTTCTGAAGGCCCGAGGCACCCATGAATGCTCAGGACATCATCAAGGCGCTGGACTTGGCTCCGCACCCTGAAGGCGGCTGGTTCCGCGAGACTTTCCGCGATACCGCCGGCAGCCCGCGCGGGCATTCAACCGCGATCTACTATCTGCTGGAAGCAGGTGATGTCTCCCACTGGCACCGGGTGCTGGATGCTGCCGAGGTCTGGCACTGGTATGGCGGTGGCCCGCTGGCGCTGACCATTTCCCCTGATGGTCATGACGCCGAAGCCTTTCGCCTCGGCCCGGAGCTTTCGGCAGGTCAGCGCCCCCAGGCCATTGTCCCCGCCGGTCACTGGCAGACTGCTGAATCACTCGGCACCTGGACCCTGTGTGGCTGTACTGTCGCGCCCGGCTTTGAGTTTGCCCAGTTCGAAATGGCACCACCCGACTGGCACCCCAAACCGCGTCCGGCGGGCGGGTGACGACTGCCGCAGGGCGTCCGTCCCAACGGTTAAGCCTTCCGGTGGCGCCGACTCCGATTTGTTGCTTCCTTGATCTATAGTCCCGTCAGGGGACATCCGGGGGGCGGCGTCATGCCGGGACATTTCAGACTTCTTGATCTGGCGCGCAGGGCCGCACCGGCGTTGGGATTTCTTGCAGCCATTGCAGCCGTTCCGGCGCTGGCAGATACGCCCGCCTGCAACGGCAAGCCCGGCGCCATGGGCACCGCCCGCACAATTGAAGTGGATACGACTGGCGGGGCGGATTTCGGCACCATGCAATACCGGTCCACCCTGCCGCTGCGCCCGAAGGAGATCATCTTCACTTTCGACGACGGCCCAAACCCGGAGCACACGCCAAAGATACTGGACGTGCTGGACCGTCACTGCATCAAGGCGACGTTCTTCGTTGTCGGCCGCTACGCGGAACTGCACCCAGAGATTGTGCGCGATGCCTGGGCGCGCGGGCATACCATCGCCACGCACACCTGGTCCCATCCCATCCTCTCGCGCATGTCCTACAAGGCATCCGTCCGGCAGATCGACCGCGGTATCGGGGCAACCCGTGCAGCCCTTGCCGGGCTTGAGGACCTGGAAGGGCGGCCCGCCCGGGTCGCGCCCTTCTTCCGGTTTCCGGGCCTCAACCACACAAGCCGCCTGCGCCGCTATCTCGCGGCAAATGACATTGCGACCTTCTCCTGCGACATGGGCACGGACGACTGGCGCCGCATCTCCCCCTGGACGCTCTACAAGCGCGCCCTGCGGATGATCGAGTACAAGGGTTCGGGCATCGTCATCTTCCATGACACCCATCACCGCACGTCCACCATGCTGGAAAAGATCCTGGATGAACTGGCGCGCCGCGGCTATCAGGCGGTGCATATGGTGCCTCGCGGCCATGCCAGACCTGGCCAGCCAGAACTCGCCGCAAGCGCCATCGGTGCCAGGCCTTCTTCTCCCCAATTGTCGGCAACCGAGCGCCAGCCTGTGACCGATACGTCACCCACCCTTCGCCCCTCCGTGGCAAACTGAAGCCACATCGCATTCAAGCTTCGAGACCTCTGACCGATGACCACCCGCCGCACGCTCATCAAGACGTCCGCCGCTGCAACGCTGGGCCTTGCCACAGGGCTCGTCAGCGCACCCGCAATCCTGCGGGCTGACGCCCCCTACAAGCGCACCCTGCGCATGCAGAGCCTGAATTCGGGTGAGAAGCTCAAAATCACCTATTGGGCCGACGGCGACTACCAGAAAGGCGCCTTCCAGCGCCTGGCGTGGTTCATGCGTGACCTGCGCACCAACACCACCACCGAGATGAGCCCGGCCCTGATGGACCTTCTGTGGGACATCGATCAGCTCACCACATCATCGGCCCCCATCTACATCATGTCGGCCTTCCGGTCCGAGCGCACCAATGCATGGCTGGCGGCCCAGTCCACGTCGGTTGACCCGGGCTCATTCCACATGCGCGGCATGGCGATCGATATCACCCAGGACTTTGCCCGGCCTGATGCCGTCTACAAGGCGGCCCGGAAGCTCAATCGCGGCGGCGCCGGCTACTACCCGACCCGCACGCCCTATGTGCATGTCGATGTCGGCCCGGTCGATCACTGGGTTCATCCAGCCATTGGCCGCCGGGATCGCGACGCGGAATACGAGGCCCTGCTGGCGGCACAAGCCAATGCCGACGCGCAAACCACACCGCAAGACCAGTAACCGCCCTGCCGAAACGGGTGATCACGGGCAGCGCCACCCCCCGCATCTGCCGTCAAAACCGGCAGTTTCCCGCCATATTCTTCGCAGTCGCAGCATTTTCCGCAGGGGCGCCCTCGCAACCGCACTTGCGCATCGCAGCATCGCTACGCGAGAATGTGACGAAATGTTCGGCAGCGCCGATTTGCACGGGGCTCCCCTGCCCCGGCACATCACCTGCCCGAACCCTCAAACCGACGGAAAGCATGCGACGTGGCTAAGAAGCGGTCCTCCGGCAACGAGCCGGTCACCATCAAGAAATACGCGAACCGCCGTCTCTACAACACGGCAACCTCCAGCTATGTGACGCTGGACCATCTGGCCGACATGGTGCGACAGAACCAGGATTTCGTGGTCATCGACGCAAAGACCAGTGAGGACATCACCCGGTCTGTCCTTACACAGATCATTTTCGAGGAAGAGGCGAAAGGCGGCCAGAGCCTGTTGCCCGTCCGCTTCATGCGCCAGCTCATCAAGTTCTATGGCGACAGCATGCAGGCCGCCGTCCCCGGCTTCCTGGAATTGAGCCTCGAGAATTTCGCCAAGGAGCAGGAGCGCCTGCGTGGAAGGCTGGCAAGCGCCGTTGGCGAGGAGCGCATGCATGCGCTCGAAGAACAAGTGCGGGGAAATGTGGCGGCCATTGAGGGTGCCGTCCGCGCCCTCAACCCCTTTGCGTCACAGCAGGCCGAAGCGCGCCATCAGGACGCTGACGCCTCTGACGACGACACCGCTGAGAAAGACGCCAAGATCGAAAGCCTGCAGCAGCAGATGGTCGATATGCAGCGCCAGCTCGATGCCCTGTCCGGCAACAAGAAAAAATAGACTGTCCGGGCGGAGCTCAGGCGCTGACAGCAGAGGCGGATGTCGCGCTCGTCTGTGACCACGGCGCTTCGATCACCGGTTCACCGAGGAAGAAACCCTGCAGGTAATCGACGCCATAGGCGCGCAGCAGAGTCACCTCATCTTCATTGCCCACCCACTCAGCCACCACCGGCAGGTTGAAGTTCTTGGCCAGGTGCACCAGCGTCTGGACGAAAAGCTGGTCGTCGCGGCTGCGCACCAGCCCCTTCACGAAGGAGCCGTCGATCTTGACCATATCGACATCCAGCGCCTTCAGATTGCGGAACGACGTATAGCCTGCCCCGAAATCATCAATCGCCACCCGGCACCCCAGGCTCCGCAGGTCGCGCACGAAGCGGGCGGACTCTTCAAGCTCATGCAGGGCGACCGTTTCGGTGATCTCGACGATCAGGCGTGAGGTGATGTCCGGCGTCTCTGCCGCAAAGGCCGTCATCGCATCGATCCAGCTGCGATCGACCGCCGTCATGCCGGAGACATTGATAGCCAGATGAGCCGACGGATATGTCCGCAATGTGCGGACCGCAAGCTCCAGCACCCGGTGATCGATCAGCCGCGCCAGCCCCAGCTGCTCGGCGACCGGAATGAATTCACCTGCCGATACGATCTCGCCACCGGGACGGCGCATACGCAGGAGCGCCTCATGCAGCTCAGCTTCGCCTGTCTTCGCAGCGATGATCGGCTGATAGGCCAGAAGCAGGCGGTCCTCCTTGAGCGCCGCCACGATCTGATCAGCAAGCTGGATATTCCGCTTACGGCGGGACTCACGCTGCTCCGATAGCTGGTAGAGCGCATAGGCGCCGCGCCGCGTTGCCTTGGCGGCGTCAAGGGTCTCCTCCGCCCGGGACAGCGCTTCGGTCGCGTTATGCGCACAGCGCGGGATCGAGACACACCCGATGGAGATGGTTGCGGAGACTGGCCCCGCCCCCGTATCGATCACCTTGCCGCGCACGCAATCCATCAGCCGTTCAGCCGTGGTCACGATCTGCTCCTCGCGGCAGTTTGATAGAATGATACCGAATTTGTTGCCGGCAACGCGGCCCAGAATGTCTGCCTGACGTAGCTCCTCGCGCAGCCGCTGCGACACGGCAACAATCACCTGGTCCGCCACGTCGAACCCGTAGGCCTCATTGATCATTGCCAGATTGTCGATGCCGGCCATCAGAAACGCCGAGGTCCGGTCAAAACGCTCGCCATAGGCAATCGTCTGCGACAGCACTTCCCGCAGACGTGCCCGGTTCACATTACCGGTTAGCTCGTCATAGCTCGCCAGGTAAGTCAGCTTGCGGATGGATCGTTTACGCTCGGACACATTGCGTACCGCACCAACCACGCGCCCCGGCCGCCCCGTTTCACCGGCATACCAGATACCGGCGTCTTCCACCCATACCGCATGCTCCATACCCGGAAGCTGCACCGCGTATTCACACTGAAAAGACACCCCGTCGCCGCGATCAATCTTGTCGCTCGCCATCACCGCGTCATAGCGCGCCGTACCGGCGTCAGGGTCGATCAGCCGCGCATAGGCCCTGCCGGTATCCAGATGCCGCGCGAGTGCCGGGTCCACCGCAAGTCCGAACAAGGCATGCGCGGTGGCGTCCCAGGTAATGACGTCGCTCTGCACATCCCACTCATAAAGGGAGATGCCCGCAGCGCTGAGCGCGCGCAGGCGGTCGGCAGCTGCACCAGCCGCAGCTGTGGCGCCGTCCGGGGAGTGGGCTGCCATTCTTGCAGCACCGGCTCCATTGTCCCGCTCGTTGTCACGCATCGTCAAATACGAGCCCCAGTTCCTCACGCGCCGCACGTCACACACCTGCCGCTTCAGGCAGCCATAGCCGTGCGATATTGCGGAAAACTCGCATCTAGCTCTTAAAAAAGACGAAACATCGCCGCTTGCCACAGCCGGACCGGACAATCTGTCAGCATCATTGGTTAATGAAATCTGGCACCGGGTTTGCTCCGACAGGCCCATGAGGATTGGCCGCACCAGATTTGTTCACCTTCCGCACCGCGTTGCCGCGGCACCGCGCGTGGCATCTTTTGCAGATAATCCGGCCACCACCACGAAATCTGCCCCCAAAGACACAAGTTCGCAGCCCCGACCAGCCGATCCGCGCGGGCCGGGTGCCCGTGTCCTGTGGCGGGAAATCCCGAATTGGCACAACATCCCCAGTGACCCGCAGGCCGCTTTGTGCTCCGGCACCCGCGCCTATGCCCGCGCTCAGACACTCAATGAGGGTCTGCACAGCACCTCGCCCAGTGCGGTTCCCGGACGTCTGGCCGACAAGACCGCCTAGTAGCCGAGTGCGGCCCCATCCTTGCGCGGGTCTGACCCGCCGGCCAGGGTTCCCCGATCCCAATCGATGACAATGCCCTGCCCCCCGCCGAACGGAGGCAGCGCTTTACTGACCGTGTGGCCCCGCGCCTTGAGGGCATCATAGGTGGCGGCCGGCAGCCCTCGCTCCATGGCAAGAACGCCGTCCTCGGTAAGGAAGCGGGGAAAATCAATCGCCTCCTGGATATCCATGCCGTAGGCCAACATGTTCATCAGCACCTGCACGTGGCCCATGGGCTGATAATGTCCGCCCATCACACCGAAGGACATGGCGGCGCGCCCATCCTTCACCAGCATCGCCGGAATGATGGTGTGCATCGGCCGCTTGCCCGGCGCCAGGCAATTGGGGTGGTTCTCACTCAGCACAAAGCCCGCACCCCTGTTCTGGAACACTACACCCGTCGCTTCATCCGCGATGCAGGCACCGAACCCCTGAAACAGAGAATTGATGAACGAGACTGCGTTCCGGTCCTTGTCCACGACAGTGAGATAGGTCGTGTCCTTGTGCGGGCTGTCCCCGGCTTGGGGCAGGTCCATCGCCCGGCCTGGATCGATCTTGCCTGCAAGCTCGTCAGCAAAACCATCAGACAGCAAATAGTCGACAGGCACGTCGGCCTGATCCATGTCGGCCACATGGGCATCACGCGCCGCATAGGCGAGCCGTGCCGCTTCCACCTGCAGATGCACCCGGTCCGGCCCACGCGGGTCCAGCCCGTCCAGTTCCAGCCGCGACAGGATGTTGAGTGCGATCAACGCGGTGATGCCCTGGCCATTGGGTGGTATCTCAAACAGCCTGTGCCCTCTGAAATCCGTCCCGATGGGCGTCACGTAATCAGCTGAGGTTTCAGCAAAATCATCAAGCGTGTGGGTGCCGCCCTTCGCGCGTAGCGTCGCCACCATGCGCTCGGCGACTTCCCCCTCATAGAACCCGGCTCGCCCGCTTTCGGCGATGGCGCGGAAGGTCTTCCCCAGCGCGATGCTCCTGAACAGATCACCAACCTTGGGTGTTGAACCGGTCGGCAGATAGAGCGCAGTGAGATCCTCATCGAGCCTGATCTGCGGCTCCAGAAACATCCAGTCCATCGCCGTGCGCGGCGCCACGGCAAAACCCTGCTCACATAGTGCGATGGCCGGCTGCAACACCCTGTCCATGCCCATGGTCCCGTGATCCGCAAGCAACTTCGCCCACGCATCGACGGCACCCGGGATGGTCACCGAATGGACTGACTGGAACCCGACACTCGTTTCGCCCCTGTCCAGCAAATAGTCCCGCGACAGCCCCTTGGGGGCACGCCCGGACCCGTTAAGGCCGATCACATCGCCCGATCCCTTCGGCGCATAGAGCACGAAGCAATCACCGCCGATCCCGGTCATCATCGGCTCAACGACGCAGAGCACGGCGCTGGCGGCAATAGCTGCATCCACCGCGTTGCCCCCCGCCCGCATGATCTCAACCGCTGCGAGTGAGGCCTGCGGATGCGACGAGGCGCACATGCCATTGAGGCTGTGGACCGTCGACCGGCCGGGAAGCTGGAAGTCACGCATTCATCTGTTCCTGTTCAGTCTTGCCGCGCAGCACCTTCAATGCCCGGCGCCGCCATGACCTGCACCAGAGCAAGAATGCCCAGCGCCATGGCGAGATGCCCCACATCCATCGCGGTTACCCCAAGCCCCGGCGCCAGCCGCATCAGCATGGCGGGCAGGATGGCAAAAGCCAGCGTGGCTGCGATCAGCCAGATGGATGCCTTGGGGAAGCTCTCGAATTTCCATGCTGCCAAACCCGTCATGCCGATCAGCAGCACGACCTGGACAAGCCCCACATAGAAGACCTGGTCCGTCAGCACGGCCACCACATAAACAACGACAGGAATGGCGAGAATGATCGTCGTCCACCGCTCCGGCACAATGCGCACAAGATGGGACACAACGCCGATCAGTACGGCCGCAAAGCCAACAGATGTGGCAAACCCCATTACCGATGCATAAACCGGCTGCACGCCTTCGACGAAAAGGCGGGCGACAGCAAAGCCACCGGCCACGACGAATGACAAAAACGCCACCATCCAGAAAATCCGTCCGTTGACGGAAGAGGCCCGCCCCTGGGTGACTGCGTAAATCGCCGCCCCAAGGAGAAACCCCGCAAAGATCGCCGGTAGGGCGCTGCTGATCCCAGTCATTGTGTTTCGGTGTCCTTTCCCGAAGCGATACCCAGCCCCGCTTCATCCAGCCGCGCAAGGCGCTCTTCCATCAACAGGGCGTGAACATCGCCCATCATCCGCTCCAGCCGCTCCAGCCGCGCGTCCATTCGATCAAAACGCGCCAGCACGGCATTTGGTTGTTCTGTATCAGGGTTCCCGTCGGCGCCCTCATCAACAGGTATTGGCGTTGAGATTCCCGCATGCGACGCCACATCCTGCACCGGCGCATCAAGAAACTCCGCCATTGCGCGGACTTCCTCAACGGACAGTTCCCGCTGATCTTTCCAGACGGCGGCAAGATCAATAAGCGGAATGCCCATCGCCTCAGCCAACCCGTTCGGCGTCTTGCCAAGCGCGTTCAGCCGGTCGGTGAACCATTTCTGATCAAAAAAGAGCGCCATTCTGATGTGCCGGCACCCCTAGCGGCCGAGCGACGGCACCTGCTCGCCGAGCTCGCCTATCGCATCCCCCTGCGCGGACCCCAGCGTCGTGCCGCCATCGCAATCGATGATCGTACCGGTCACATAGCGTGACGCTTCGCTGCTGAGCCACAGGCAGGTTTCTGCAATGTCTTCCTTGGAGCCGTAGTCCCGAAGCGCAATCGTGCTCTTGATCATCTCTTCCACTTCCGGCGTCGGCGCCAGACGGCGCATACCTTCGGTATCGGCAATCGGCCCCGGCGATACTGCGTTGACGCGCACGCCGCCCGGCCCCCATTCCAGCGCCAGGCATTTCACCAGTTGGTTGATACCCGCCTTGGCAGCGCACACATGAGCCTGGAACATCGACGGCTGCACCGCCTGCGGCGCGGTAATCGCTACCAACGATGCGCCAGGCCGATTGAGATAGGCAAAGCAAGCACGGAACACGTGGAAGGTGCCGATCAGGTCGATATCAACCACCACCTTGAAGCCGTTCGACGACATGCCCAGGGCCGGAGCCACGAAATTGCCAGCTGCCCCGGAGAGCACGAAATCAATCGGACCATACTCATCATGCGCCTTCTTCAGCGCCTGATCGACACTTTCGAAGTCCCGCACATCGCAGGCCATGCCGAACGCCACTCCGCCCTCATCAGTGATCGTCTTAACAGCCTCCTGAATCTTGTCATGGCTGCGCGAGATCAGCACCACTTTGGCACCCTCACGGGCAAAGCGTTGGGCCACACCCAAATTGATACCCGAGGACGCGCCTGCAAAAAACGCCACCTTGCCGTCCATCATCTTGTCGCGGAACGTATTGGTCATTGGCCCAGCCCTCCCTTGTCCCCGGTGCGCGTCAAGCCGCCTGCATGGCAGGTCTCTCTTGGCCTCACGCCGCACACGGCTTAAATGCGCTACTGTCGCCAGCACCAAAGCAACTGCGCCCGCCAAAGGCAAGGCGGGAACAAGGAAGCCGAGCCCTGTCAGCCACAACCGCCAGCTCTGTCAGCCAGCCAGCCCCGACGGCATCCGCCGCCGGGCCGCGGAAACAACGCAGCGTCGCCGGCGCGCCATCTCCTGTGCAGGTGCCACTCGGCCAGGACATCCGTCCCGTTGATGTGTTTGCCCCGGTCGCGTCAGAGGTCTTTGCTCAACTCCTGGATTGGCAGGCGGGCTGCGGCACCGCCTATCTTCTGCTCGATCCGGACGAGACGCTCACGATTACACTGGGTGACCTGGACCCTGCTCGCGCTGGATCTTCCTTTGCACGGTTGCAGCACGCCTTGGACGCCTGGGCCACCCGCCATGGCGGATACCAGACCACGGACACTGCGTTGCCCTTCACCGGCGGGGCGGCGGGCATGTTCGCTTATGAATTGGCCTATGATCTCGAGCGCCTGCCCGGGCGCGGCGACCTGCCAGCCCACACTCCAGTCCTCACTGTCGGCTTCTATGATGCCGTTGCGGCATTCCCACAAGGCGCTGACCACGCCGTCATTGTGTCGCCTTGGGATACCGACAAGACCCGGGCAAAGCGCACCCGCCTCCGGACCCTGATCGAGACAGCCCGCCCGGCGACGGCACCGTCAACCATCGCCTGCCCCGCACCATCCGCCACCGTCAGCCCGGACGATTATCGCGCTGCAGTTGCCCGCGTTATCGAGCTGATCCATGCAGGCGACATCTTCCAGGCCAATCTCACCCAGCGGTTCGACACAACGCTGCCACGGGGACTGACCGCCTTCGACATCTATCAGCGCCTGGCGGACCGCACCCCTGCGCCTTTCGCTGCCTTCCTCACCCTGCCGGACAGACAACTCGTGTCATCTTCGCCCGAGCGCTTCCTCTCCGTGTCGGCTGACGGCCACATCCGCACCGAACCCATCAAGGGGACCCGCCCGCGCGGCGCGACACCGGACGAGGACACGCGCCTTGCCCGGGAGCTTTCAGACAGCCCCAAGGACCGCGCCGAGAACGTGATGATTGTCGACCTTCTGCGCAACGACATCTCCCGCGTGGCGCAGGATCACTCAGTCAAGGTCGAAGCCCTGTGCGAGCTGCACAGTTTCGGGAACGTCCACCACCTGGTGTCCACCGTTACCGGCACGCTTGCCCGCGATCGGTCGGCCCTCGAATGCCTGGCGGCGTGCTTCCCCGGCGGCTCAATCACAGGCGCGCCCAAAGTGCGGGCAATGGAAATCATCCGCGAGCTGGAACCGCATCCGCGCGGTGCCTATTGCGGCGCCTTGGGATTCATCGGCCTCTCAGGTGCCATGGACATGTCGATCCCCATCCGCACCCTGACGGTATCGGGAGAAACCATCACCTATCATGCAGGCGGCGGCATCGTGGCGGATAGCGATCCGCAGGCGGAATATGACGAGACCCTGACCAAGGCCAGCGCCATGCGCCGAGCCCTCACAGGGGAGAGCGCATGATCCTCATCATCGATAATTACGACAGCTTCGTCCACAACCTTGCCCGCTATTTCCGGGAGCTGGACCAGGACGTCACCATCTACCGAAATGACGTCCTGACGGTCAGCGATGCCATGGCCATGGGCGCCGATGCTATAGTCGTGTCGCCCGGCCCCTGTACACCTGCTGAAGCCGGCATCTCCACCGCACTCGCGGCTGAAGCCATCCGTACCCGGACACCCTTCCTGGGTGTTTGCCTCGGCCACCAATGCCTGGTCACCGCCTGTGGTGGCACCATTTCCCGTGCCGCGCGCCCGGTCCACGGCCAGGCCTCCCCCATCACTCATGCGGGCACAGGTCTTTTCAAAAGCCTGCCTGATCCGCTGACTGTTGGCCGTTATCACTCCCTCATCGCCGGCGGCACGCTGCCACGGCCCCTTGCGGCCACAGCGCAGCTGGCCAATGACCCGGCAACCATCATGGCCATCGAACACCGCGAGGCGCCTGCCTATGGCGTGCAGTTCCATCCTGAAAGCGTGCTCACCGACCATGGCCACGCCCTGCTGGAGAACTTCCTCACCCTCTCAGCCCGGCATCAGGCCGGCCGGAAGGGCGCCGCGGCATGACCGGAAACGCCATTACCTGGCTCAATGGCGACCTCATCCCCGCAGCCGATGCCCGCATTGACCCGGCGGATCGCGGCCTGCTGCTGGCGGACGGCCTCTTTGAGACCCTGCTGGCCCGCCATGGCATGATCATCAATCTCGACCGCCACATCACTCGGCTGACGGAAGGCGCCGCAATCCTGGGCATTCCCCTGCCCCTCAGCGCCACCGGTCTCCGCGCAGCCGCCTCTGAAACCCTGGCCGCCAACGGCCTGCATGATGCTGACCGCGCCAGCCTCCGCATCACGCTCACCCGCGGGCCCGCCGGCCGCGGTCTGGCGCTTCCGGCGACGCCACAACCGACACTGATAATCACAGCCACACAGGCTCCGCCCGCGCCACAGGGGCTCAGCGTCATGACCAGCAGCGTCCGCAAGGTGCGAACAAGCCCTGCCAGCGCACTCAAGACCCTCAACTACACAGATCATGTGATCGCCAGGCGCGAGGCGGATACTGCCGGAGCCGACGAAGCCCTGATGCTGACCGAACAGGGCGGCATCGCCTGCGCAACCATCGGCAACGTTTTTGTTATGTCCGGCAAACGCCTGCTCACCCCGCCCGACGATGGCGCCATCCGGGCCGGCATCACCCGCGCCGACGTGCTGACCCTCGCCCCGGATCATGGCCTGACAGTGGATGAAGCGCCCCTGAGCATCGAGGCACTTCGGTCGGCCGATGACATCTTCCTTACCAACAGCCTGTGGGGTATCTGCCCGGTGACGGAACTGGATGGCACACGCCGCCAGACCACCGACGCCACAAAAAAGCTCGCCCAGGCGCTGGATGACGCCTGGGCGAGCCTGATTTGCTAGGTCGTTTCTGGCGCGCGCCTACTCGCCGACGGCGAAGTCGCGGCGCGCGGTCGTGATCGTCACCGAGAAACCGGCCACCACATCGAGCAGCGCCAGCATGGTGATGAAGAAGAACGTCGAGCTGGCGGCCTCCGGCACGATGATGAATTCAACAATGCAGAGCACGAACACCAGCATCGACAGGCCATGATTGATAATCGAAGTCTGTGCGGTGCTCGTCGCCTTCACGATTTCAATGAAGAGCAGGATCAGCCCGGTGACCAGGAACAGGTCAGCGACCGAGAAGCTCCACACAGCGCCCGACACCATGTCGACGGAAAACAGCGTTGCCGCCAGGTCCGGCCCGGTGATGAACACGACGATGTTGTAGGCGATCAGCAGGATGATCAGCAGCGGAATGATGGCAATCATTGGGAAATCCCCCGAAATCTCATGACGGCGACGGCCCCGCATCACATCCCCTGTGACCCGGTTGCCCCGCCGAACTGTCAAAGCCCCGTGGATTTCCTACCACGAAACCCGGCAAACCCGCGCGCTGCCATAATGGTTACCGGCAAATTGAGGCACAGCCGTGACGCCGATGCCTCACCTGGACGCCCGGCATAACCAGACGCCTTTCCCCCGGAAATTCCACGAAAAAAGGGGCCCAAAGGCCCCTTGATTCATATCCTGCGGGCTGATGCCCGGGAAAACGCCTCAGGCGTCGTCCTTCGGCTCCAGCACCTGGCGGCCGCGATACATGCCGCTCTTCAGGTCGATGTGGTGCGGACGGTGCAGTTCGCCGGAATCCGCGTTTTCCACGTAAGCCGGCTGGCTCAGCGCGTGATGGCTGCGGCGCTGGCCGCGCTTCATCTTGGTAACTTTACTTCTGGGGACCGCCATGGGTTTTCACCTTTGTGTCGCGCCAGCCGGCCCGGGTTCCCGTGCCCTCGGCTTCGCGCCATATAGCCAAAATCGAGCGGCCCGGACTGCCTTTCGGGGCACCGGGCCGAATTCAAGTCGCGAGGGTATACACGACCTTTGCCGCCAACGCAAAGGGAGAGTTTGCACCGTCTAATCGCCTGCCGTGACGGGTTTTGCCAAGGCGTCCCGCGCCTCCTGCTCCTCAGCAGGATCGATCCCCGCCCGCAGAATTCCACGCATATCCACCAGCACCATGGCCCCCACCGCAGCCCCGCACAGGCTGAAGCAGATCAGGGCACCGTAAAGGTCCTGCGTCGCCACGGCATATAGCCAGGCAAGTGCCAATACGGCGAGATAGGCCAGCCGCAGAAGAAGCCCGCGCCCCAGCCGCCGCGCCAGCGTGTAGACGAACCAAACAGGCACCACGGTGACGTTCAGCACATAGGCGGGCACCAGCAGGCCGAACAGCACCGGCACATCTGCCCAGCCAGGCTTGAGCACAAAGGGCACACCCACAAAGAGGACGGCAGCCGAGACGAGATAAACGCCAAGGCCTGCCAGGAACAGCTGCCGGGCAAACCGCTTGAACTGCTGATAGCGCTCACCACCCCGTGCTTGCGCCATATGCCGCATCGCAACGTTGCTGAGGGACGCATTCACCACCTGGAGCACAAGCTCAAGCGCCCGCAACGCCAGCGCCACCTGCCCAAGCACGGCTCCGCCCCCGAGGGCGGCCGCCGCAACCAGCACAGGCCCTTGCTGCCAGGCACCGGTGATCAGGTTGGTAAGGAGTGCAAAGCGCGGCATGTCCCGCCATTGAACCGCCGCTTCCCACAGCCCACTGCCCGTCACATGGGCACGAATGACGCGAACAAGCGGCCGCAGCTCGTGCCAGGCCAGCACGGCAACGGACACCACAACGGCGGCAAGGTCGATCATTACCAGCGCAAAGGCCGTGCCCATCCCCGCCACGGCCATGACGGCCTGCCCGCCCGTCTGCACGCCGGCAAAAGCGATATGGGTCAGTGCCTGGTCGCCGAAGCGCCCGGACCGGATGGACCATTGGGTAAAGAGGGTTTGCAGCATGCGCGCCGCAACGCCGATAGGCAGCACCCACAAGAGCTCCGCCAGGGCCGGAACGCCCACCAGCCGCGCAATTGCCTCCGGCACCAGCAGCACAGCAGCCGTCACCAGAGACAGAATGACCGCGGCCGCCGCAAGGCTGACGCCGGTCACGAGAGCCGCGCAGCGGTCTTCCTTCTCCACCACGATCGCACCGCTATAGCCCGCGGTGATGACCAGCTGCAGTACCAGGCTGAGCGCAATATAGACGGAGAACAGGCCGAACACTTCAGCGCTGTAGAACCAGGCAATGACCAGATAGCCCAGCGCCGTCAGCACACGCGCCCCGAAAACACCCCCCGCGACCACAGCCATCGCGCGCGCGGCCCCCTTCGATGACAGGGACTGCCACGTGGTCAGCAGGTCGGATCGCACCAGGGACGCAGCGCGTTCAACAAAGGGTGGCATCGATATCCACTTGGCTACTCACCCCGGGATGCACGCGGAAATTGTCGCCGGGGGCACGATGAAAATAGCAGAGCTGGTAACGCAGACCGACCATAGGCCACGCTACAGGCATTGTTGCAAGCAAGTGCAGGGCCAGTTATGCCGTTTAGCTGGGGGCTGATCCGGCTTCCGGCAACCATGATCTTACAGGATGAAGCCACAATGTGCGGCATTGCCGGTCACATTTCATTCAGCGCCGGTGAAACTGCGTCCCCTGCTTTCCAGCAAGAGCAGCTGCTGAAAATGACCACTGCCCTGGTCCATCGCGGGCCGGATGCCGCGGGCACATGGTCTGACGATGAGGCGGGTGTCAATCTGGGGCATCGTCGCCTGTCCATTCTCGATCTGACCCAGGCTGGCGCGCAGCCGATGGTGTCAGCCACATCGGCCTCGTCGTCTGGCCGCTTCGTCATCTCCTATAACGGCGAAATCTACGGCTACCCTTCTCTGGCGCGGGAACTGGCCGGCCTCGGCCACAACTTCACCGGCCATTCCGATACGGAAGTGCTGCTCGCCGCGATTGAGCAATGGGGCGTGGAGGACGCCCTGGCGCGCGTCCACGGCATGTTCGCCTTTGCCCTGTGGGACCGGCAGGCACGCACCCTGACCCTTGCCCGCGATCGGGCCGGCAAGAAGCCTCTTTACATTGCCCGCACGGCCACGGGTCTCGCTTTTGCTTCAGAGCTCCGTGGCATCCTCAAGCGCGATGACATCGCGCGTGAGATAGACCCTCAGAGCACCGCGCTCTATCTCAGATTCATGGCCGTGCCCGCTCCGCACTCGATCCTGCGCGATTGCTGGCAACTGCCTCCGGCCAGCTACATCACCATCGACCCCACAGCCGCACCTGCAGATCTCGGAACGGTGATCGCTGCCGCACCACGCTACTGGGACGCGGCCTCAATTGCCCGAACGGGTCAGGCGGCGCCGCGTGACATGACGGACGCAGACGCCTTGACGGAAGTCACCGCGCGTCTTTCAGCCGCAACAGCGGAGCGTATGGTCGCTGACGTCCCGGTAGGCGCGTTCCTGTCCGGTGGCATCGATTCAAGCTGCGTTGTCGCCATGATGTGTGACCACGCAACCCGCCCCGTCGAGACCTATACGATCGGCTTCCACGAGGCCGGCTATAATGAAGCCGAGCATGCCGCCGCCGTCGCGCGCGCCCTGGGCACGGATCATCACGAGCTATATCTCTCAGGCACAGATGCCCGCGACGTGATCCCGCGATTGCCGGAAATCTACTCCGAGCCCTTTGCGGATTCCTCTCAGATCCCCACCTATCTGATCAGCCGGTTTGCACGGTCACGCGTCACAGTCGCGCTGTCCGGTGATGGCGGCGACGAAGTCTTTGGCGGATACAACCGCCACATTCATGCCCAGCGCCTTGCCGGCACCCTCCGGACATGGCCGCTTACCCTGCGCCGGGCGATTAGTGCTCTGGCGCGCAGCCTGCCGCCACGTGTGTGGGATCGGCTATTGGCTCCCCTCGGCCAGCCCCAGGCCGGCGACCGTCTCTTCAAGCTGGCCGGGGCGCTGGCAGCGCGGGATACCGAAGCGCTCTATCTTTTCTTCCAGTCGGTCTGGGATGACCCGGCCACACTCGTGCGCGGCATCACTCCCGTCCCCGGCGTACGCTCCGAGTATGTATCTCTTCCGACGCTTGCCGGAGACATGATGCTGGGTGACTACCTGCACTACCTGCCGACCGACCCGCTGCATAAGGTGGACCGCGCCTCCATGGCCGTAAGCCTGGAAGTTCGCAGCCCTCTGCTCGATACCCGGCTCTACGAATTCGCCTGGACCCTCCCGGAACACATGAAACTGCGCGGCGGCAAGGGCAAATGGCTGCTGCAGGAACTGCTGGCCCGCCGCCTGCCGCACCAGCTGATGGATCGCCCCAAGCAGGGGTTCGGCGTGCCCATTGGCGACTGGCTGCGGGGACCGCTGAGCGAGTGGGGTGACCATCTGCTGGACCCGGCCCGCATTGAAGCTGGCGGACTGCTCCACGCAGCACCAATTCAGGAAGCCTGGCGCCGGCACCTGTCCGGCCGGGAGAATTTGGCCAACAAGCTGTGGACCATCCTCATGCTGGAAGCCTGGCGGGAGCACTGGAACATATGACAAGGCGCTCCCTGCTGATGGTGGCAAACCAGCTCGACAGCTTCTTCAATCACCGGCTGCCGCAGGCGATTGGTGCCATTGATGATGGCTTCGACGTGCACGTGGCCATGGACGAAGCCGACGCCGCGTGTTGCCGCGCTGCTGCGCTCGGGCTTGAAGGCCTCACCTTCCACCACCTGCCCCTGGCGCGCGGCTTTGGCAACCCTTTGGCTGAGCTTGAGAGCCTGTCGGCGCTGCACCGCCTGGTGCGTCACCTGCGCCCAGGCGTCGTCCACGCCTACACGCTCAAGCCGGTGCTCTATGCCGGTCTCATCACGCGCCGCACCGGAACACCCTTGGCGGCGTCCGTCACCGGCGTTGGTTCGTTTTTCCTCGGGACGTCTGCGCGCGACAAGCTGATTCAGTCCGCCTTGCTGCCCGCTTTGCGGATAGCGCTCGCAGGCCGCCGGGCGTGCCGCGTCATCGTTCAGAACCCGGACGACCGAAATCTCGTGACGGGACCGCTTGCCGTCTCCCCCACCAATACGCGCCTCATCCGCGGGTCCGGGGTCGACATCGCCATCTTCACGCCCGCTTCCCCACCACCTAATGTCCCGCCGGTGCGCGTCGCCCTTGCCGCCCGCATGCTGGCCGACAAGGGCGTGCGCGAATTCGTCGACGCCGCCCGGCAGCTGCAGGCCAAGGGCCTTGAAGCAGAATTCATCCTGGCCGGCGGGCTCGACCCCGCCAACCGCTCCGCCATCACCGAAGACGAAATCAACAGCTGGACGCAGGAGGGCGTGGTGACCTGGACCGGCCACGTTACAGATATGGCCGCGCTTAACCGCAGCGCTCACATCGCCTGCCTGCCCTCCTATCGCGAAGGCCTGCCCAAATCGCTGCTGGAAGCCGCAGCCTGTGCCTTGCCTATCGTCACCACGGACGTCCCCGGCTGCCGCGACGCAATCGTGGAGGGCGATACCGGCCTGCTCGTCCCCGCACGCAGCACAGCTCCGCTGGCAGACGCCCTGGCCCGCCTCATCACCGACGCCGACCTGCGCCACCGCATGGGACGCGCCGGCCGGGCTTACGTAGAAGCAGGCCTGTCCGTTGATGCCGTCGTCAGCCAAACGTTGAATGTATACGGAGAATTGCTGAATGCCTGACGCGCCACTTCAGGCGCCAAGCGCCTTGCGCACGGAGGCGACGATCCTGTCCTGCGTGCCCTCATCCAGATAGGGATGCATCGGCAGACTCAGCACCTTTTCCGCCAGTTCATCAGACACCGGACACCCGCCGGGCCCCGTGGGGTAATGCTTGTAGGCAGTCTGATTATTGAGCGGCACCGGATAATAGACCTGCGTCGGCACCCCGTCCTCAGCACAGGCCGCCCGCACCGCATCCCGGTTCTCGACCTTCAGCGTGTATTGCGCCCAGGCCGACTGCGCCGCGTTGGAAACAAACGGCACCTCGGCCACATCCGACAACAGCGCGTTGTAGCGCTCAGCCACGCGCTGGCGGGCCTCAATCTCGTCGGGGAAAATCTTCAGCTTCTCGATCAGGATCGCCGCCTGCACCGTGTCCAAACGGCCATTCATCCCGATACGCACATTGTCATAGCGGTCCTTGCCCGCGCCGTGATTGCGCAGCGACCGCAACACATCTGCCAACTCAGCGTCATCCGTGAAAATGGCCCCGCCATCGCCATAGCAGCCCAGCGGCTTGGCCGGAAAGAAGCTGGTCGTCGAGGCATCGCCCAGCGTGCCCACGCTCTGGTCATTAAGCCGCCCGCCGAAGCCCTGCGCCGCATCGGCCATGAGGAACAGGCCTTCCTCCTCGCAGATGGCCCGGATGGCCGGATAGTCCGCCGGCTGACCAAACAGATCCACCGGCACAACGCAGACCGGGTTCAGTCCCTTGTCCCGTGCCTCGGCGATAGACGCCTTGAGATGCTGCGGGTCCATGTTGAATGTCTTGGGGTCGATGTCGACGAAGACAGGTGTCGCCCCCATCCACGCCACCACTTCCCCCGTGGCGATGAAGGTGAAGGCCGGCACGAAGACAGCGTCGCCGGGCTTCACGCCGCGCGCCATCAGCACAAGCCCCAGCGCGTCGGTCCCGTTGGCGCAGCCGATGACATGCTTGGCCCCGCAGAACTCACCCAGCGCCGCTTCGCACTCGGCCACTTCCGGCCCGTTGATGTATTGACCGTGATCCAGCACCCTGGCGATCGCCGCATCCACTTTGTCTCGAATGCGCGCCTGCTGGGCCTGAAGATCAATGAACGCGATCGGGTCACTCATGAAGGTGATGTCCTGAACAGGAATGGCGCTTAGGCCGGGATTTCTTCAAGCTGGTCCGGGCCGACCTCACGGTAGCGGCGGCCCTCACGCGGGCAGACAAGGTCAGGGCCCAGCTTCTCGCCCGCATGGCTCATCCAGCCGATGCGACGCGCCGGAACACCGACCATCAGTGCGAATGGCGGCACATCCCGGTTGATCAGCGTGGCTGCGCCGACAAAGGCGAACTCACCCACCGTCACACCGCAGACAATGGTGCAATTGGCGCCCAGCGTCGCGCCGCGCTTGATCAGCGTTTCGCGATACTCGTCCTTGCGCTCCACTTCAGCACGGGGATTGTAGACATTGGTGAAGACCATGCTCGGCCCGCAGAACACGCCATCTTCCAGCGTCACCGCGTCGAAGACCGAAACGTTGTTCTGGATCTTCACATTGTCGCCGATGACCACGCGGTTACCGACAAAGACGTTCTGGCCGATGGAACAGCTCTCGCCGATCTTCGCACCGCCGGACACATGCACGAAATGCCAGATTCGCGTGCCGTCACCCACCTGGGCACCGTCATCCACATAGGCGGACTCATGAACGAAAGGCGGCTTTTTGTCGTCTGCCATCGGGCGCGTCCTCAATCCAGCCGGTCACAGAAGGGGTGATACTCGCCCCTCTTGCCCACGGGGTCTTCCTGTCGGATCCGGTACACCGTCTCAATTGATTGGCGCGCCTCATCGAGGCCGAAACCCTGACCGTCGAGAATCGCCTGGTAACTCGCCGTGTGCAGATCCGTGAAGCCGTCGGAGAATTCCAGCTCATCATCTTCGATCATGATCGAGCGATAGGTCCGCTTGCCGGCGGCGACGGCCTGCTCCGGCAGGTAATTGGCGTTGATCGACAGGAACCAGCGCACCCTGGCGCGCTCATATTCCAGATACCCCGCCGCTACATCCTCACGATGGAAATGGACGATGGAGCTTTTCAGGTCACCAAAGACCCAGCTGAGCATGTCGTAAAAATGCACGCCGATATTGGTGGCAATACCGCCGGACTTTTCCGTCGCGCCTTTCCAGCTCACCCCATACCAGTGGCCGCGCGAGGTGAGATAGGTGAGATCAACGTCGAACACCTTGTCCGCCGGAGCGGCCTGAACCTTGTCGCGCAGCGCCTTGACCGACGGGTGCAGGCGCAGCTGCAGGATGTTGTAGATGTTGCGGCCCGTCTCCTGCTCGATTTCCTTCAGCCCGTCGATATTCCACGGGTTGAGCACCAAGGGCTTTTCGCAGATCACATCTGCGCCGGCGCGCAGACCAAAACGCATATGGGCATCATGCAAATAGTTAGGCGAGCAGATCGACACATAGTCCACCGGTTCGCCCCGACGGCGCAGCTTGTCGATATGCCGGTCAAACCGCTCAAACTCGGTAAAGAAATCCGCGTCAGGGAAATGGCTGTCGATGATCCCGACACTGTCATTTGGGTCCAAAGCGGCAACGAGTTCGTTGTTCGTGTCGCGGATCGCCGCCATATGCCGCGGCGCGATGTAACCGGCAGCACCAACTAGCGCAAAACGTTTCGTCACGCTGGAATCCTCCCCCAAGATGCGGATGCCGCAGGCATAGCAGAGCCGACGATCTTTCTGCAATCAATGCTGGGAGTTCCTAATCGGAACCGCCCTCCAGTGCAATCACTACAGTTAAGCCCTACGGTCAGGCAGGGTTGTTTCGGGACAACACTTGCAATTTTTTCAGGCCCCCGTAAAACCAGCCGCAAAGATCAGGCCCTACTTGGCCTCACCCCCAGACTGGGAGCTGACCGCAGTGCCAACGAACGAAAATATCAAGAATATCAATGCATTGCGCATTGCGGTCATCGGCATCGGATATGTTGGTCTGCCTGTAGCTGTCGAATTCGGCAAGAAGCAGCCCACCATTGGCTTCGACGCCAATCCAGCCCGGGTTGCCGAACTATCGAAAGGCAATGACGAAACCCTGGAGGTGTCCGCGGAGGAACTCGCTGAAGCTGCTCAGCTCACCTTCAGCTGCGAAGCCGAAAGCCTTCAGGACGCGGATGTTTACATCGTCACGGTCCCGACCCCAATCGACGACTTCAAGCGCCCGGATCTCTCCTATCTCGAGCGCGCCAGTGAGACTGTCGGCAAGACGCTGAAACCCGGCAACGTCGTCATCTATGAATCGACGGTGTTTCCCGGCGCCACGGAAGATCATTGTGTGCCGGTCCTCGAGCGCGTGTCCGGTTTGGCTTTCAACACGGACTTTTTCGTCGGCTACAGTCCGGAACGGATCAATCCCGGTGACAAGCAGCACCGACTGCCTGACATCAAGAAAGTTACGTCAGGCTCAACAGCGGAAACCGCTGAACTCGTCGACGCCCTTTATGCCAGCATCGTCCGCGCGGGCACCTTCAAGGCCTCGTCAATTCGCGTCGCTGAAGCTGCCAAGGTCATCGAGAACACCCAACGCGATGTAAACATCGCCTTGATAAACGAACTGGCGATCCTGTTTTCAAAGATGGGCATCAACACAGAGGAAGTGCTGAACGCGGCAGGCACCAAATGGAACTTCCTGCCATTTCGGCCGGGCCTTGTCGGTGGCCATTGCATTGGTGTTGACCCCTACTACCTGACGCACAAGGCACAGGAATTGAACCATCACCCGGAAATGATCCTGGCCGGTCGGCGGATCAACGACTCCATGGGCAGCTATGCCGGCGCCAAGGTGCTGGACGCAATGATGTTGAAAGGCCTGCCTATTCACGGCGGACGGGTTTTAATGCTTGGTTTGACCTTCAAGGAAAACTGCCCCGACTTGCGGAACACGCGCGTTGTTGACGTGATTGCCCACCTGCGAGACCGGCAGGTGACTGTGGACATCCACGACCCCTGGGTCTCTGCTGATGAGGCGCGCCATGAATATGGCCTTGAAATGATCTCCGAGCCCCAGAAAGGCGACTATGATGCTGTCGTCGTTGCCGTCGCGCACGACCAGTTCCGTGAAATGGGCCCGCAGCGCATTCGAGACTACCTCAAACCTGCCGGCGTCTTGGCGGACCTCAAATGGGTTTTTGCCGCCGCTGAGACAGACGTCCGTCTCTGACGCAATCAACCAGGATCGCGCAAGATGACCATTCTCGTAACCGGTGCGGCCGGCTTCATCGGCTTCCACACCGCTCGCGCTTTGCTTGCGCGTGGCGAGACAGTTGTCGGCCTCGACAACCTGAACGAATACTATGACGTCACACTGAAGCAGGCGCGATTGGGCCTGCTCGAGCAGACGCCCGGCTTTACATTCGCAAAAATCGACCTGGCCGATGAAGCTGCCGTGGCTGATTTGTTCAAGGCACACCACTTCACACGGATCATACATCTGGCCGCCCAGGCTGGTGTGCGTTATGCCGCAAAAGATCCTAAGGCCTATATTCGCTCGAACATCACAGGCTTCCAGAATCTGATCGACGAAGCACGTGCTCAGGAAGTGCTCCACTTCGTGTACGCATCCACAAGCTCCGTCTATGGAGCAAACACGAGGATGCCCTTCTCAGTGCAGGAAGCCGTGAACCACCCGCTGAGCCTTTATGCTGCGACCAAGAAATCAAACGAGCTGGTCGCTCATTCCTATGCACACCTGTTCGGCCTTCCTTGTACCGGATTGCGGTTTTTTACCGTGTATGGTCCGTGGGGCAGGCCCGACATGGCGCTTTTTGGATTTACGAAGAAGATCCTGCAGGGCGAGCCGATCGAAGTCTTCAACGAGGGCCGCCACCAACGCGACTTCACGTTTGTCGACGATATCGTCTCCGGGGTCATTGCCGCTGCTGACCAACCGGCAACTCCAAACACTGACTGGAATTCAGACACCCCCGACCCTGCCACGAGCATGGCACCTTGGCGGATTTACAACCTTGGCAACAGCAAGCCCGTGGCTCTAATGGACTTCATCGCTGCCATAGAAGACGCGCTTGGTCGAAAGGCCGAACTCATCATGAAACCGATGCAGCCAGGTGACGTGGTAGCGACCTATGCCGACATCGACCAGACACGCGACGCATTCAACTACAATCCGAAGACGGATTATCGCGAAGGCATTTCGCGTTTTATCGATTGGTATCGGAACTTCTACAACGCCTAGCTCTCAAGCAGAGCGTACACCGCTTTGACACGGTGCGCGTAGGTATGGTGATCCATAACCAGGCCCAGAGTAGCGTCCGCTATTTCTCGGCGGGCCACAGGGTCACGGAACCGATCCATCACCGCATCTATATTGGAGAAATCCTCCTTCAGCGGCAGGTAATGCACGCCCGCTTCGAGGATATCGTTGTATCGGCCTTCAAGCAGGATCTGCACCGTACCCGTTCCGGCGGCATCGAAATGCCGCGACGAGATACATTTGCCGTAGAATGCCGGCCGCTGCCGGCCCACAAAGAAGGTCTCGTAGATTTCATCGGCCGGCAGGTCTTCCGTGACAGTTGATTCGTGCCTGACGGGCCCGGCGCTCATGAGCTTCCGTAAGGCGGCCCGCATCCACCATGGCAGCTTGTGGCCCAACCGCCGCAGCGCGCTGTCATTGGCGATGACAAGCCCTTTGCCCTTCATTCGAGCAGCCGTCCACGCACGGATAGCCTCGATGGTGGCATCGTCCCGTTCCAGCCACCACGTCCCCGCTTCGCTCGAGACGGTCGCCTTACAGCTCTGCAGGAACGCCGCCCAGCCGTCCCGATCGAACCGCTGGGTGCTGATGTCGACCTCAAGGTCCGGTGCGAAGGTATGCGAATCAAAGAAATCATGCAGGGCATTGCGATCGCTATCGCCTAGATGCGGCAGATAGCGTACGGCCCGCACACCGATATCGATGGGTCGGTCAGCTTGCGGTTGGCCCGGGCGAAACGCTGCTGGATTGAGCGCGTGCGGCAGCTCGACAACTGCCTTGGAGACCAGGTCTCCCCACAGATAGTCACCCGCTTCCTTGAGCAATTGGGTCGCGACATAGTCGGGCCGTATATTCCGCAATACATCGCGCTTGGCAGAGATGGGGGACCCGGGAAGGTTCACTTCATTTCCGATGAAGCTCAAAAGCGGGCATGTCCGATCCGCCAACTGCTCGGCGAAAGGCTCAAGATAAATGGTTGTGTCACCATTTGTGGAATGCAACAGCACCACAAGGTCGGAGCCGGTGAGAGCACGGACAATATCATCCCGCGCGGTTCGGCTCACAATATTGACCGCTGTGACGTCAAAAAGCGGGCTGTCGCGGAATGCATCCAGCCAGTCGTCATAATAGCTCAGGCGGTCCGTATACTGCGCATGAAGCACGAGCACCCGAGCCACGCTGTCACCTGCCATCGGGCGCTACCCCGCCGACGCAATGAGATCGAGGATCCGCTCAGCGCTCTTGCCATCTCCGTAATCGGCGATGTCCTTGCGCGGCGACACGAAATCGGCGCCTTTCCAGAGCCGGTTCCACCCAGCTTCAATCGTCTCGACCCATTCGGTCTCATCCCGCAGCGTCGTACAGGGCTTGCGATGGAAATAGGCTTCCTTCTGCACACCACCTGAATCGGTGAGCACCTCGGCACACCCATCCAGAAGTGCCGCCATGTCCAGGTAGCCAACCGGATCAATCACTGTCAGACCATCAAAATCCAGGCCATGCTTCTTCACAGCGCCAGCCGTGCGCGGATGCAGCGGCAACACCACCGGCACCTCGGCTGCCTTGGCCTTCAGATGGTCAAGCACAGCCCCCAGCGCATCCCTGCTATCGGTATTTTCCGCCCGATGCACGGTGGACAACACGTATTTGCCGGGTTCGAGCTGCAGCCGGGCCACGATATCGGATGTCTCGCGGGCTTTTTCACGCGCATCCAGCGTGGCGTCGTACATCACATCGCCGACGTGGTGAACACCAGCTGTGATGCCTTCACTTGCGAGATTGTCCACCGCTGTCTGCGTCGGACAGAAGAGAAGCGTGCTCACATGATCCGTCAGGATACGGTTGATCTCCTCAGGCATCCGCTTGTTGAAGGACCGCAGACCCGCTTCCACATGCGCAACCGGAATATGCAGCTTCGCAGCCGCAAGAGCCCCGGCAATAGTGGAATTCGTATCCCCATAGATAAGGACCCAGTCGGGCCGGCCCGCCTCGAGAATTCCCTCAATGCCTTCGAGCATCCGTCCGGTCATGCGGCCATGGCCGCCACCACCGATCCCCAGATGATGCGCCGGGGGTGCAATCTCGAGCTCGTCGAAGAACACATCCGACATGTTGGCGTCGAAGTGCTGGCCCGTATGCACCATGATTTCAGACATGCTGTCGCGCGCCCGGATTGCCCGGCTCACGGCCGCTGCCTTGATGAATTGAGGCCGCGCGCCGACAACGGTGAGGATCGTGGTCATTCTGTTTCCTGTGTCCGCCACAACGTCATTCGGACGCGAGTTTAGACCCGCGCCATGAACCAGTCATGCTGGCGAATGCACCGCTCGATACGGTCTTGGTTGTCGCGTGTCCAGGCAACCGTGCGCTCCAGCCCATCACGAACACTGACCTGCGCTTCGAAGCCGAGTTTCTCCTTCGATTTCTCGGTCGACCCGAAGCGCTTGCCGGACCGGTCCCAGTCACGCGCCGGGGCAATGTCAGCAGGGGTCGGATTGCCGGTCAGCTCATTTATGAGTTCGGCGAGGTCTTTGATGGTGGTCTCGACACCGGATGCGAGATTGTAGACCTCCCCGGCTTCCCCCTTCAGCCCCGCCGCCATCAGGCCACGAGCCATGTCTTCCACGAAGATGAAGTCGCGGCTGGCAAAGCCACCATTGTCGAGAGGCAGTGCTTCATGGTGAAGCGCCTTCCAGATGAAGGTCGGCGTCACATTGCGCCAGACAGTGTGCCGCGTGCCACGCCAGCGGCCGGCTCCGAGTATCTCCCGCGGGCCATAGACGTTCTGGAACCGGCACTTGACGAAAGGCACATCGTGCCGACGCCAATAATAATTGCCGTAGAACTCACCGATGATCTTCGAGATTGAATACGGGCTGTCGTGGTAGAGCGACACCGGTGCATCCTCGAAGGTGGCCTCTGCCTCATCAAATGTCTTCTCGGCAACAGCGCACCCGGCAGCCGCATAAACCACCTTCTTTAGAGACGGAAAATCCTTGATCCGCTCCAGCAGTTTCAGCGTTGTCAGCGTGTTGTTCTCGTGATCCAGCATCGGGTCTGCGATGGAGGATTGATTGCCGTGGAGACAGGAGAGATGCCAGACATATTCTGTGTCTTCCGGCAGTTCCTGAAGGATCTTGTCATCGGTGATCGACCCATAGCGATAGTCCACCGCAGGATGGTCGGGCACATTGGTGATGTCCGCGGACAGGAGGTTGTCCACGATGACAACACGCTCTGGCGCCTGCTCCAGAAGCTTGAGAACGAGGTTTGAGCCGACAAAGCCGGCGCCCCCCACCACGAGGATTTTGGCGCCCTTATAGGTTTCGCTCATCGATTGACGTGTCCTAGCGCAAGAGTGTCAGGAAAGATCAGGATTTGGGCGCGGCCAGGTGACTGAAAACATCCGTCACCCCGTGCTTGTCGTACCAGGCCAGCATCCGGTTAATCGTCTCGGTGAAACCGATCTCGGCCTTCCAGTCAAAGGCCTTTTCCGTCTCGCTGGGGTCAAGCACCACCGCCGGCACATCGTCATCGCCGGGCGGCACGACGGGCACCGGTTCGTCCAAGGTGACACCAAGATAATCCACCACCGCGTTGAACACGTCCTTGATTGTATGGCCTTCACCGGTGGACACGTTGAAAATCCCCGTCGCCGCCCCGGGCACAAGAGCCTTATCCATCAACGAAAAGAAGTCGTCCATATCGAGGAAATCGCGCACCGTTTCTGAGCAGAAACACGATTTGCCTGCCTTCAGGCGCTGGTAAAAGGTCGGGATCGGGCCGATTGCAAGCCGCGGGCCTGTCACATTGGCAAGACGCAGCGACACGACGGGCAGACCTGTCATCTGCAAGTATTGCTCTCCCGCTGTCTTGGAGATGCCGTAGCTGGTGAACGGACGGGTCGGATGGTCCACGGGGATCGGAACCGTATCCGGGCGGCCATAGCAAAGCGCGGTCTGGAAATGGATGAGCCGCGCAACGTCAAGTCGCTGGGCAGCCTGACCCACATTGATCGTGCCGCGCACATTGGTTTCCGCATCACTGGCCCAGTCGACCGGATCTTTGTAAGCAGCCGCCGAATGGATCACGACGTCCGGCTTGAAGTCATCGAAGGCCTTGTCCACCAACCTCTGATCGACGATTGATCCTTCAATGACCGTCAACCCCTCCACAGGCGGCAGATTGCCGGCCTTGCCCGTGGCGTAATTGTCGATCACCAAGATCTCATGCCCTTTGGGCAAATACCGGTCAATGAGGTTGGAGCCGAGGCAACCCGCCCCGCCAGTCATGAGGATACGCATGTGTCAGTCCCGCCTGGCCAGCCCGGCCTCTAGCTCTTGTTCTCTTCGATCTTGAGGTGCGTATAGCCACCCGCAGCGCCGAACTCATTGTAATAGTCGATGGCGGCCTTGACGGTTTCCTTCAGCGGTGTGAACTCGATGTCACCGAAGTCCTGGAAGGTCCGTGACGGATCCAGAAGGATTGAAGCCGCATCGTCTTCGCCGAGGTCACGGATGTCGGGTTCGGGATAGTCATTGAGCTGCATGGCTTCCACCACGGCGTCATAGAGCTCCTTGATCGCCACGTCGGTGCCGGACGAGAAGTGATAGGCACCATGGCCAGTCCCATCCATCGCCTTGAGGACGTTGCGAGCCAGGTCTTTCACGAACACGAAGTCGCGTCGCGCCTTGGTAACGAAGCACTTTTTGCCTTCCGACAGGCGCTGATAAAAGATCGGCAGCGGGCCGGACACATTTCGCGGGCCCACCACATTGGCAAGCCGGAAAATCACGTGGTCGAGGCCCGAAATCTCCAGATAGTCTTCCGCCGCCGTTTTAGAAATCGCGTATGAAGAATTGGCCGGGTTCTTCGGGTGGTTCAGCGTGACCGGATTCTCCGACGGCTTCACGCCATAGCAAAGCGCCGTCTGAAAATAGACAAATCGGCCGACATTGTTGTCGAGTGCCGCACGAATGAGGTTCGTACCGCCGACACAATTGGTGAGCGTGTCATTGTACCAATCATCCGGATCCTTGTAGGAGGCCGCCGTGTGAACCAGCGTATCGGGTTTGAAGTCGCCGATAAGCTGATTGACTAGCCCCTGGTCTGCGATTGATCCCTCCACGACGGTCAGGCGGTCCTGGCTCTCGGGCAAATGAATGCGGCGGCCGGTAGACAGATCATCGATCGCCACCACGTCGTCACCGCGCTCCAGCGCCATTTCCACCACATGCGACCCGACCTGGCCGCAGCCACCCGTCACGAAGACCTTCATGCGCCTACCTTCTCTGCTTCAATCGACGCCGGTTCGGTGCGCATGGCACGGAAATCGGCTGCCTTGTCATGGAATTCCTGGTGCCATAGTTCCAGTGACAACAGCCCCCAGGTCTTGCGCGAGAACCGCGCAGCCTTGTCGAAACTGTTGAGCACCGTATCCGCATTGATATACGGCCTGTGGCTGTCTTTGAGGTTGGTGAAGATATCCACCATCATGCCGTTGAGCTCGCCGGCAAACCATTCTTTCAGCGGAACCGGGAAGCCCATCTTGTCGCGTCGCGTCAGGACTTCCTGCGGGATCACATCCGCATAGGCAGTCTTCAGCATGTGCTTCATATGGCCGCCTTCAAACTTCACATCCGCGGGCACCGTGGCCGCAAATTCGACCAGGCCATGATCCAGGAGCGGCACCCGGCTTTCCAGCCCATGCGCCATGCTCATGCGGTCTTCCACGTGGAGCAAGGCAGGCAGCAGGCACTTGAAGTCGAAATGCGTCATGCTGTCGAAATAGGCTTCCTTGCCCACATTCCGCGCGCTGTTGAAGATGGATTGGAAGCTGGCGAACACCGCGTCCTGATCAAGTTCCGACCAGTCCACCTCGTCGGTCATGTCGGTCGAACGGTCAACAAGCCGGAAGTAGCGCTCGTCCAGCGGGCCGAACAAACCTTCCTTCCAGAACTGCTGCATCATTGGCTTGTATTCGCGCAGCAATCCAAGGTTGGGGACGATGGATTCGATCGTCACAACGTAATTACCGTTGCGATAGTTGCCGTCCATCGCCGCCTTGATACATTGCTCGAAGTAAGCGAGCAGGTAACGCGCATAGCCGCCGAAAATCTCGTCACCACCCTGGCCGCCCAGCACCACCTTCACATGCTCTGCCGCAAGCTTCGACACCATGTATTGCGGAAAGGACCCTGGACCCGCCACCGGGAAATCGAGGTGGTAGATGACGTTGCGGATGTTGTCGCGGAAGTCGGCGGCGGTGATATCTGCAATGTGCAGATCGCCATTCATCCGGTCAGCAACGATTTGGGCGTAATTGCTTTCGTCGTACCCGGGAAATTCGGTGAACCGCCCGTTGAACGAGAGCCGGTTCACTTCGTCATGGCGCGCGGCCAGAAGCCCCATCAGGCTCGAGTCGATACCGCCCGACACATAGGCGCCCACCGGCACGTCACTGCGCAGATGCACGCGCACTGAATCGTCCAGCAGCTCCGTCAACCGACTTTCGAAATAGGCCGGGCTATGGTCGAAATCGATGTCGTAGTGCACATCCCAATAACGCCAGACCTTGACCTCGCCATTCTGCACGGACAGCGCATGGCCCGGCATCAACTGCTTGATGCCTTTGAACAGGGTCTGCTCGCCAATGGTGTACTGAAAGGTCAGATACTCGGCGAAAGCCGCCTTGTCTGTCTCGATATCCGGCAGGAAGGGCAGCAGCGCCTTGGCTTCGGACGCGCAGTAAAAAACCCCGTCCACCACCGTGTAATAGAACGGCTTGATTCCGAACCGGTCGCGCGCACAGAACAGCTTCTGTGCCTTCTCGTCCCAGATCGCGAACGCGAACATGCCCCGCATGTGGCTTACGCAATCGGTCCCAAACATTTCGTATGACGCCAGAACCGCTTCGGTATCGGAGTTGCTGGTGAACTCCCAATTCCCGCCGATCGCTTCACGCAGTTCCAGGTAATTATAGGTCTCGCCGTTGTAGGCAATGGACACCCCGTTGCCGCTGTGCATCGGCTGGGCAGCGTGATCCGTCAGGTCGATGATCGACAGCCGTCGGTGCACCAGGCCCGCGCGCCGGTGCGACGCGACCCACAGGCCCTCGCCATCGGGCCCGCGATGGGCAATCAGCCGACCTAGTATGACCAAATCAGCCGCCGAGACGTGACTGCGGTCGCGCTCTAAGTCCACAATGGCTCCAAAGCCGCACATACTTCCACTTCCAGATGACCGCAATCGGCAGATCTTCCTAAAGCATTCATGCGAACAGGTCCAACGATGAAGGATCGACGATTCCGAGCTCATTCTGCCTCGGCTGAATTTCACACCTTTTGGCTATTTGCACGCCGCGCGGCAAACCAAATCAATTTAGCTGTGAAAGCCTTCACGGACCGCCCATCCCGCTCGATTTGACGCGCGAATGGAAGAGTAGATTCAGCACCAATGCCAAATCTGGTCACTGCTTGACTCCCCTAGCCTATATCGGCATACCAGATCAGAGTTTTTTGGATGGCAAGAATGCAAACAAACTAATAGTTTACGTTCCGAAACATGCACCTCCACGGCAATGCAACTTTACCTCTGGTATCAACAAACTTCAGCCTCTGAAATCAAGGGCATGAAACCAGTAAGCGCTGAATCGAAACCTGATTAAAAAAAGTGACGCGGGCTTAAAATGAGCCCCCGTCTCTCCGCCAAAAAGCAAGATTTTTATTCAGCCTCCTCAGACCACATGCCACTCGGACACCAAGGGGTCGCATATAACCATTATGAACACCGTCCAAACGAGACCTAGATAGTTCATGCTGCGCACCTTCGATAGAATTCTAGCCGCGCGAAACGGAAAATAAATTCATGCCACAGAAACGCCAGAGAAAAAACCTCATCAGCTGGGCTTGCACCCCGTTCTCAGAAGTATTGAAGCACAGGAAAATCTTACTGCGGACCACATTAAATGATATAAAAGGTATATATGCAGGTTCTATACTTGGTATATTATGGGCTATTCTCGGACCTATAGTAATGCTATTCGTCTACTCTTTCACATATGCAGTTATCTTCCGAATCCGCCCGCCCGATATGGGCGTAACAGAATACATTCTTTATGTATTCTGCGGTCTAGCCTCATTCATATCCTTCTCAGGTGCAGTTACCGCAGGAACACTTTCTCTTGTTTCAAATAGGTCTGTACTGTTGAATACCGTATTTCCGGCAGAACTAATCCCACTCAGAAGCGTGCTGAGCGCTAGCATATTTATGCCCGTCGGGATAACCATTGTTTTGGCGGGAGACTTTTTTCTTAGCAAGACGACGGCCACCATAGCATTAGTTCCCATCGTAATGTTGCTACAACTAATGTTTGTAACAGGGCTATGCTGGATACTTTCTCTTGTTGCACTTCTAATGCGAGATATACAACAAATCATATATTACTCAATAATGATGCTGATGGTCATCACACCAATAGCATACACACCAAGCATGATGCCACGTCAAGTCGCAGCTCTTATTTATGTTAACCCTCTGTCCTACTTTGTAATATCATTTCAAAACCTTATAATGCTGAATAAGATACCTCCTATATCGATTACAATTCCCATGGTGGCAATTAGCTTCGCCACTTTTATTTTTGGGTACAGAATTTGTATTTCGTCAAAGAGCGCGTTCTACGACTATGCCTAAGATAAAAGCTTCAGACCCTCCGTATTCCACTGAACGCAAGACAGATTTAGCTGTGGAGCTGTCAAATGTGTCCAAAGTTTACAACCTTTATGACAGCCAGGGAGAACAACTCTTGCACCAAAGCGGAGTCTCCAAGTTTATGTTCTGGCGGTCACCACCGAATTTCCGAGAATTCAGGGCACTGAACAATGTCAGCATCCGCATTCCTGCCGGTGATCGCCTTGGCATTGTTGGAAGGAACGGAGCTGGCAAGACTACACTGCTGAAACTCATTACCCGGAACTTCGCGCCAACCACAGGTAATGTGCAAGTCAATGGTTCCGTGCAGGCACTTATGCAGCTTGGAATAGGCTTCCACCCGGAATTCACCGGATATGACAATATCCGTGCTGCTCTTGCTTACAATGGTCTGGACCCAAAGGCGCTGACGGAAGCGATGGAAGACATCATCGATTTCGTGGAACTCGGTGACTTTCTGCACCAGCCGATGAAGACATACTCATTGGGCATGAATGCACGCCTGCAGTTCGCGACAGCAACGGCAATTAGGCCTGATATCCTGATAATTGATGAGATCATGGGCGCCGGAGACAGTTACTTCGCTGCGAAATCGGCCCATCGGATGGAGCGCTTAACGAAGTCCGGCTGCACTCTGCTGCTCGTTTCACATTCATCCGCCCAGGTCCTCCAGTTTTGCGAGGATGCCCTCTGGCTCGACGGCGGTAGTGTGAGAATGGAGGGCAAGGCGCTGGAAGTTGTCAAGGCGTATGAGGAATACGTTCAGGAACTCTCCTTCCAGCAACAGCGACAAGCGAAGCTGGCTTTAGCTGCTCCTGACAACGTGGAAAAAGCCTCTAGCGAAGAACAGCGTGACTACGACACACCTGACTGGCAGAAGGACCAGTTGATGAAATTAGTCACAAATGCTGACAGCACGACAGACACAGTTTCACGCTGGCCAGGCGAGCACGGCATGAAGATTTCCCGAGTTGAGGTTCGTGATCAAAAAGGCCTTGTCAACGGCATGATAGACAGCGGCCAACCAATGACAATTGAAGTAGATGTGTCTGCTGAACACGATGGTCACTTTTTTTTCAAGTTGTCCATTCTCGTTATGTCACTTGAAGGAGTAGGACTGTCCCGTCACCTGAGCCCAGAATTCGAAAGGAATATGAAGGAGGGCGAGAATACCACCGTTAAGCTTGTTTATCCTGAAACTATGCTGGCTAAGGGAGAGTTTGTTTTCTCGGTTGGTCTGTTCAAAGAGTTTGATCCGGACGACACCAACAACGTGGTACGTTACGACCTGCTGTCTCGCAGCTTCAAGATCAAGGTTCATCCAAAGACGAATTCCGAACCGGCCCTGTTTCACCACCCGGCACATTGGGAAACCGAACCGGAATGAGCAAGGGTAGTACGGGCTCCATCACTTCGCTGGATGCCATGGAGCAAATTCTTTTGGAGAAAGGAAGCTCGCAAGACACAAGCCCAGCTCCGGTCTTTCTGATTGCTTCTCCCCGCACTGGCAGCACCTATGCTTACCAACTGCTAGTCGGAACATTTGGCCTACCGTTCATTTCAAATTTCACGAATGAACACTTCCCCCATCACCCAATTCTGGGACTATCCATCCAGAGGTCGTGGTGTCAGAACCAATTGATAGACACCTCCAGTGCATTCGGAAAAACAGTCGGCCTCTTTCAGCCATCAGAAGCTTCCGCCGTCATGACCAATTGGTTCGGCGGAGGACATCCATCGGAAATCACCAGTCGTCATGTAATACATGGCAAAGAAGAACACATGATCCAAACCTTGGCAGCAGCCGAAGTTCTGTTTTCCAGACCGCTTCTCATCAAGAATGCGTGGAATTGCTTTCGTCTTGACTACCTTCACCAGACGTTCCCGAACTCAAAATTCATCTGGCTTAGAAGGGACATAGCTGCGGCTGCCAAATCAGACCTCCAAGCCCGCTATATAACCAAAAAGCTTCCTACGGCTTGGAATTCAGCGACACCAAGGAACTACCCGCATCTTAAAACCCGCCCGTATTGGGAGCAGGTTGTTGAAAACCAGTATGAGTTTGCCCGCGCGATCCAGGACCATATAAGTATGGCCGGCAAGCAGCATATCACTGAAGTCTGGTATGAGGATTTACTTGAGGATGAGGAACAGACCCTGAGTCAATTGGCCTCGGCCGCCCCAGAACTTGGAGCATGCCTCACTGAATCTCAGCTACGGCGACACGAACCAACAAAATCAATCTCAACGTCGCTTTCTCCGGAAGACGATAAGGCAATTGAACAGTACATTGCGGCAACAAGCACGCGCCTGACAAACTGCCGCTATCCGACCAAATAGCCATGCACAGCAACAGGATAAACATCTGCATGTCGCCTTCCACAATCACCCACTTGGATCAGCATATGCTTGATGCCTATATGGACGAGGACAGCATTGCGGAATTGATCAAACAGATATCCAAACCTCGAGACCATGAACTGACCTGTCAGCGTTGGCTGATGAATTCATCGGCAAAGCGCCTTGGGTTTTCTATGCTTTATGGTGACCTGTTGAGTACGTCGGGTAAACGAATTCTTGACATCGGAGGTGGTCTCACTTGCCTCACAAACAAACTGGCTTCGCAGCATGATTACCATCTGGTGGATCTGATGGCTCATGATAGCCCCGAACATGTCGAGGAGCTTAGAGGCTCGCCTCCCTCTTTTAGGGTAGACCAACAGGATTGGTATGAAGTGCCTCTCGACCAGGAATATGATGTCATCGTTGCCAATGACATTTTCCCGAATGTGGATCAGCGGCTTGCCCTTTTTTTAAACAAAGCAATCCCCGCCTGCAGCCAGCTTCGCGTGTCGCTTACTTACCACAACGCTCCTCGATTTCACTTCGCTAAGCGGCTTGATGCTGACGAAGTCTTTTGCATGCTGGCGTGGAATGGTCCGCAGGTAGCAGCAGTGCTTTCTGAGTACCAGACCCGTTTTGCAAATTGGCAGCCCAACGGTTTTGAACAGGATCGCGAATCTCTTTACCCAAATGGGCGCCAAGTATGCATAGCTACCCTCAATGGTGACATCTAGACGAAAGCCGTTGATGACTATTTCCAAACACCGAATCGTCTTCTTTGGAGACTCAATCTGCGTTGGGCAAGGTGTCTCCCTGCACCGCAGTTGGGTGTCGAGACTCGCCGCAGCAATGGATCCACATGGTGACCGCGCTGTTATCGTCAACGCTTCGATCAATGGCAATACCACACGACAAGCCCTCGAACGCATGCCCTATGATGTTCAGTCGAACGGCGTCGACCTATTACTGGCACAATTTGGCCTGAATGACTGCAATCAATGGGAGTCGGACCGCGGGCACCCAAGAGTCAGCCCAGCAGCTTTTGCAGCAAACCTTGAAGAGATCTGTACAAGAGCATTGTCATTCGGAGCCAAAGGCATAGTACTGAACACAAATCACCCAACTTTGAGAGATCGGGACACAATGCCCTTTTCTCAAAACACCTACGAAGACAAGAACAGGGAATACAACAATATCGTCCGTGATCTGGCCGCTCGCTCTTCCTTGCGCGAAAAGATCACCCTTATTGACATTGAAACTTCTTTCCTTAACGCTACAAAAAATGATCGTGACAAACTTGGCCAACTTCTCCTTGAGGACAATCTGCACTTAAGCCTCGAAGGCCACAATCTTTACCACGCAACTGTAAAACCAGTTTTCTCAAAGGTATTGAAGAACGAATTTGGAATAAAAGTTAAGTAAAATGAATATTCTTGTGATTCACAATGTAGAAAATATGTTCGAAACGCGAAAGACAATCACAGATTTCATATACAGTTTTCAGCGACAGAATCCTGATGACTTTTATATATATCATCGCATTATGCTTCCACCAACAGATGCCATGCGATCAGTTGATTGGGACTTGGTGATTTTCGACAGTACGTCCTTAGGAATTGTTACGCTACGGCCACGTAGTCGTACTGCCCAGATACGAGACCGTTACACTTTTCTGCGGAATACAAGGGCAATCAAAATTGCGTTTCCACAAGATGACGCCTCTTGCGGCGGAGTGCTCGATTTGCTTCTCAACTGGTTACAGGTGGATTGTGTTTTCTCGGTTCGGCCAGAAAAGAAAGACCTGATCTACCCCATTACCTCGAAAAGCGCCGATTTTATTTCTACATACTCAGGTTTCATAGATGATGACGATGTCGAACGGCTGAAGAAACACCGCCGCCCATACGAAGCCCGCGATTATGTCATAGGGCAAAGGGTGACGATGTACCCCGCCTGGGGCGGTCGGCTTAGCCGACTCAAAGGCCTGATGGCACAGAAGTTCAAGCAAGAGTGCATTGAGCGCGAATTGCCCGCGAGTATTTCGGTCGACCCTTCGGACACACTGAACGGAAATGACTGGTGCACCTTTCTTGGAAACTGCAAGTTCATAATCGGTGCACCAGGCGGGCACAGCGTCTGGGACCCTTATGGCGTCATTCAGGACTCCGTAAACGACTATGTTGCAGAGAACCCGGAAGCGAGTTTCGAGGAAATTGAACAGGCATGCTTTCTGGGCCTGGACGGTCTGCACGAATTTCCTGGATTTGGCCCACGGATCTTTGAAGCAGCAATCATGGGATGCGGCCAGGTTCTCATAGAGAATCCTTACAGGGGCGTTATACGCCCTCATGAACATTACATACCCGTCGCAGCTGATATGTCGAATTTGGACGAGGCCTTCACCAGGATGTCAGATACCGGTGAAGTTAGAGCCATGATCGATCGCGCTTACACTCACCTTGTTGAATCACAGGACTTTCGCATAAGCACGATGGTCAAGACAGTTCTCGACTTTTTCCAAAGCAAGGCAAAGTTGCATAAGAGCCCTCCGCTAACACGTGAACAGCAGAAAGCAACGGAAGCAGCCCACAAACAAAGCCTCGCTCGCGAGACTCTTCGACTAGGTCGGTCAGAAGAAAGGCTCGAAGGAGAACCGCTAACAAACTGGGCTAACCGTGTGCTTTCAGGCCAAATATCCGATCCCGAAGAAGTAAATATGCTAGTTAGACAAAACAAAGAACTCTAGCCATGCAAAATCTCAAAGAAAAAATGGACATGAGAAAAATTAGCAGCTTGCGCGTGATATCTTGGCATCTATTTGCATCTGTATCAATATACCCTACATGTTTTATTATAGGGCAGATAATAAAAAAAGAAATAACATTTGAAAATATACATATATCGGAATGGGCAACATCATTTATCGCCTACCTGTCAATTTTCATAACTTTTAAGTCCCATAATATAAATGAAAAAGGATTAATAATACCGGCGATAAAAATATCACCAGCGTCTACATTTATATTTTTACTTATAAATGAAATTATCCCGATTATCATAGAGAAAAAAAGGTATATATATTATTTTTTCCCTACAGTGATCATTGTAACAACGCTATATTCGATACAGAAAGCGAGAGAAAATCTAAGACTAAAATTGGAATCATTTATAATTTCGATGTATATAGCCTTCTCCTCTATTGCCTTCTTTATAAGTTCGATTTTAGTTTTCCCGATAGGAGAATTACAGAGCAACATGGTTGGAGCAGTAATATCTACATTCATATCAACACTCACACTAATCGCGCTTAACATATTTGAGCAAAATAATATCAGATCAAGGTCTGCCCCCCCCCTAATAATACCATTTGCCTTGATATCATCTTCTCTGTGGATCATACACCTTATCTTGTTCGCCGGCGCGAGCACGGCTACTCTAAATCAAAAATTATTGGCTATAGGCCTATATTTCGCAATTTTCATTTCTACTATAAAAATATCATTCCCGTTCAATGCGAGAGAATTAATATTTGACCCAAATACAAAATCAATAAGATATTTCACCCGAGCTTATTGGCGACATAGAATTATGTCACTGGTTTTTAAAACTATAGCACAGAATGAACACACTGTTGCGAATCTGCATCTAAACCCAGACCACCTAAGCCCCAATTCTGGAAAGAGAACAGCCTGGATTGTCTCCTATACAGGCGTGTCTAATGAACCGCGTGTTCTGCGCCAAGCCAAGGCTCTTATGGATGATGGCTGGCGGGTCGTTGTTTGCGGCTTTGACGGACATTCCCCCAGACCGGTCGAGTGGACATACGTTCGCCTGCCATCCTCATATGCTTTCACGCCAGTTTTCAACGGCCTGCTGGCGCTCACTCGCAAGGTATCCAGAGTTCTGATGGTTTTTGGCCGCCCCAGGTTCCTGTTCAGGTGGGCCCCACATACTTACCAGCTGGGACACCCACTCTACCTCAACATCAGATTACATCTCTGGAATTTGGTAAGGCAGAACCCGAAACTAAAAGCAGACCTTGTAATTGCCCACGATTACTATACCTGTGACGCCTGCTATCAGGTGGCCAGTCACTATAACGCCAAGTTCTCTGTTGATTGTCACGAATATGCTCGTGAACAATATAGCTTCGATACAGAGTGGCTGCGTTGGGAAAAACCC